>NZ_JBEYXJ010000068.1:0-47027 GCF_040645015.1 Streptomyces sp. NPDC046881
GGTCTCCTTCACAGGTGCGGCGCGGATGGGGCTGTGCACCGTGCAGCCGCCGACAGTCGTTGCAGAGTCGCCTGGGGGCTTCGAGTTCGCTCAGGCCTTCCCGCCCGACCGCGCCGGCCTTCGAAGACCGCCCACGCACGTCCCCACCCGACGCCGGCCCGCCCGCGGTCTCGCCTGCCGTCCGACCGCCCGAGCTCTCGCCCGGAAGCCGGTCTCCCGTGGTCTCGTCCGCGAGCCGGCCGCCCGTTGTCTCGCCCGCGAGCCGGTCGGCCGATCCCCCGCCGGCAACTTGTCCGCCCGCACTCTCGCCCGCCGGCCGGCCACCCGCGCTGTCATCGGCCATCCGGCCACCCGCGCTCTCGTCCGTGAGCCGGGTGGTCGAGGCCTCGGGCGAGGTGCGGGGTGTGTTCGGGCTCGTGCTCGGTTCGCCGGGGAGGTGTTCGTCCGGGCGGGGTTTTCTCGGGGTGCGGTGGGCCGGATACGCGTCGCCCGGGGACCACTCGTCCCTGTCCGGCGACTCCTGCTCCGGCGTCCACTCGTCCCCCGCGGGACGGGTGAAGCGTTCGGTGCGGTGCCGGTCGCCGCCGGGGCCGCTCGTCCTGTCCGTCATGGCGTTCAGCTCTCCTTCGGTCGGCTCCGGTGCGGAGCCCACGGCGTGTGGGAGCGGGCGTGGGAGTGGGTCGCGGCGGCCGGCGCCGGACGCTCCGCACCGGCCGGGGCCCGGTGCCGGCCGGGCTCGGTGCTGGTCAGCTCGTCGAAGAGCGCGCGCGCACCGAGCAGCGCCGACCGCAGTTCCTCGGTCCCCGCGCCGGACTCGTCCGCCCCGCCGCCGACGCCCGGGCGGGCCGCCCGGTGCACCTGCCGGTAGCCGTCGACGTGCTCGGGGTGGTGCACGGACAGCGCGGCGAGCTGCTCCTCGTACCGGCCGCCGTCCGGATAGCCCCGCACCGCGGCGAGTTCCGCGAGCAGCCGGTCGGCCTCGGCCACCGCCTCCCGGGGCGATTCCACGAAGTGTTCCTGCACGGCGGTCCAGCGGTCCGCGTACCGCTGCCGCTCGGCGCCGTCCAGCGGCCGCTCCCGCAGGTCACCATGGCGTTCGACGCGCTCGGCAAGCTCTCGTTCCGCAGCCTTGGTGTCCCCGTCGTGCAGGGCCACGGCCCGCTCGTACTCGGGCCCGAAGCGCCGCTTCAGGCTGCTCCCGCCGTGCCTGCCGCGGCTGCGCACGACCAGGGTGGCCGCACCGACGACCACGACCGCTGCGATCACGATCAACAGAATGATCAGGCCTGTGGACATGGTTGCCTTCCGCTCGGGCCGGCCCCGCTGGCCGGTTCTCCCTTCGGGTGACCCGGAAGCAGGCCCACAAACGGTTCGCGGGGGCCAGGGCGGCTCCGGACAATGGCGGACATGACATGGACGATCGCTCCGGAGTCGTACGACTCCCCGGCCGCCGCCGCCCTGTGGCGGGCGTACTACACGGAGGTCAGCGACCGCTGGTACCTGCTGCACGAGGGGCACCGCACCGACCCGGCCGAACTGGAGCGGGAGATCGCCGCACGGCCGGGCACCGATCTCGCCCCGCCGGGCGGTCAGTTGCTCCTCGGACGGTACGACGGCACGCCGGCCGGCTCGGCGGGCGTACGGCTGCTGGACCCGGACACCGCCGAGCTGACCCGGGTGTTCGTGCTGCCGGAGCAGCGCGGCCGGGGCGGGGCCCCGCTGCTGGTGGCCGCCGCCGAAGAGGCCGCGCGGGCTCTGGGTGCGCGGCGGATCGTGCTGGACACCCGCAGCGACCTGGTCGAGGCCCGCGCCCTGTACGCCCGGCTCGGCTACACCGAGACCGGCCCGCACAACACCGACCCGTACGCCGAACACTGGTTCCGCAAGGAGCTGGTGCCCGTGCGGGCCGTCAACTGACCTTCGTCACCGTGCCGTTGTGCGGGCGTTCGCTCTCGGCGCCGCAGAGTTCGCCGGTGAGGTCGCGGACCAGCCGGGTCAGGTCGGTCTCGCGGCCGGGCTGCCACCAGTCGCCGAGCAGTTCGGCCAGGGACTCCTCACGGGCCGTGGCGAGCCGTTCGGCGACCTCGCGGCCGGTGTCGGTCAGGGCGAGGTCCAGGCCCTGGCGTTCGGCGAGCCGCCGTTCCTCGACCTGGCGGGCGGCGGCCATGACCGCCTGGAGCGGGACCGGGCTGCGCTCGGCCAGCACCGCCGGTTCCACGGAGCCGTAGCGGCGCATGCGCAGCAGCATCCAGCTGGCGGCGGGCAGCAGGTCGTACCCGGCCCGCCGGGTGATCTTCAGGTAGATCTCGCGGCGGCCCTCCCGGGTGCCGAGCACGGACAGGGAGCGGCACACCTCGTCGTAGGAGGAGCGCTCGACCGGGTTGGGCGGGATGGTCTCGGAGACGTCGGGTGCGGTCACCGAGCCGCGCAGCCGGTCCTCCTTCAGGAACCAGGCCAGCACGAAGCCGAGGAGGGCGACGGGGGCGGCGTAGAGGAAGACGTCGGTGATGGCGGACGCGTAGGCGTGCAGGGCCGCCGGGCGCAGCGCGGGCGGCAGGGCGGCGATGCCCCGCGGGTCGGCCTTCAGCGCGTCGGTGCTCGCGCCGGCCGGCAGGCGCACGCCCCGGAAGGCGTCGGTGAGTTTGTCACCGAGACGGCTCGCGAAGACCGTGCCGAAGATGGCCACGCCGAAGGAGGCGCCGATGGACCGGAAGAAGGTGGCGCCGGAGGTGGCGACGCCGAGATCCTCGTAGGAGACGGCGTTCTGCACGATGAGCACCAGGACCTGCATGACCAGGCCGAGACCGAGGCCGAACACGAAGAAGTAGGCGCTCATCTCGGCGGTCGGGCTGTGCTCGTCGAGCCGGTGCAGGAGCAGCAGGCCGAGGGTGGTGACGGCGGTGCCGGCCACGGGGAAGACCTTCCAGCGGCCGGTGCGGCTGACGATCTGCCCGGAGACCGTGGAGGACAGCAGCAGGCCGACCACCATGGGCAGCATGTGCACGCCGGACAGGGTCGGGGAGATGCCGTGCACGACCTGGAGGAAGGTCGGCAGGTAGGTCATCGCGCCGAACATGGCGAAGCCGACGATGAAGCTGATGACGGCGGCGAGGCTGAAGGTGCGGATGCCGAAGAGTTTCAGGGGCAGCACGGGCTCCGCGGCACGCCGCTCGACGGCGACGAACGCCACGGCCAGCAGCACGCCCAGCACGGCGAGCCCGATGATCTGCGCCGAGTCCCACGCCCAGGTCGTACCGCCGAGCGAGGCGACGAGCACCAGGCAGGTGGCGACGGAGGCGATCAGGAACGTGCCCAGGTAGTCGATGACGTGGTGGGCGGTGCGGCGTGGGATGCGCAGGGCGACGGCGATCACGGCGAGCGCGACCACGCCGACGGGCAGGTTGACGTAGAAGACCCAGCGCCAGCTGAGGTGCTCGGTGAACAGCCCGCCGAGCAGCGGTCCGAGGACGCTGGTCGCGCCGAACACGGCCCCGAACAGGCCCTGGTAGCGGCCGCGTTCGCGGGGCGGCACGAGGTCGCCGACGATCGCCATGGACAGCACCATCAGCCCGCCGCCGCCCAGGCCCTGCAGCGCCCGGAAGGCGATGAGCTGCGGCATGTTCTGCGCCATGCCGCACAGCGCCGAGCCGATCAGGAAGATCACGATGGCCGTCTGGAACAGCCGCTTGCGGCCGTACTGGTCGCCGAGCTTGCCCCACAGCGGGGTCGCGGCGGTCGAGGCCAGCAGATAGGCGGTGACGACCCAGGAGAGGTGCTCCAGGCCGCCGAGGTCGCTCACGATCGTCGGCAGCGCGGTCGACACGATGGTCTGGTCGAGGGCGGCGAGCAGGAGCCCGAGCAGCAGGGCGCCGATCGGCACCAGCACACTGCCCGGGACGTGTTCGCCGCTGCTCACGTCCTTCACCGTGCCATGCGTGTCCAGGGCCATGGAGACCTCCCGGGGCTCGGGGTGCACCTCTTCCATCGTGGTGGGTGTCACCACTTATGGCCTGTCGAGTCCTGCGGAGGCGGAGGTGATCCGCATACTCTCTGAAGTTCCCGAGGGGAGGGGAATCAGGCGTGACGGGAGAACAGGGCACCAGGTGCCCGGAGTGCGGGGCTCCGAGGGGGGCGGACCACACGCCGTCGTGCGACTGCACCGAGCGGGCCGCCGAGGCACTGCGCGAGGCACGCACGGCCGAGGCAGCGGCGGCGGAGGACTTCGACCCGCTGCGCATACGTCCGTACGTGGAGGTCCCGGACGCGGCACCGCCCGCCCCGCCGGCCGCGCCCCAGGCCGGGCAGCCGCCCCACCCCGCCCCGCCGGACACCCCCACGCAGCCGCTTCCCGCCGTCGCCCCCGAGCCCGCCCCGCCCGGGCGCCGCTCCCGCCGCACCCTGCTGCTGGCCGCCGGGGGCGCGGGCACGACGATCGTCGCGGCCACCGCGTTCGCCCTGCTCTCGTACCACGCACCGGCCCACGACCGAGGCGCTCAGGAGATCAGGGAACGCATCCCGACGGCCTCGACCCGGCCGCCCACGCCGACGCACACCCCCGTGCCCCCACCGGCCCCCCGCACCACGGCACCCTCCGCTACACCGACACCTACACCGACCCCCACCTCGGCGTCACCGTCCCCCTCCCCCACGCCCTCTCGGACGCCCTCGCCGACCCCGTCCCCCACGACGGCGTCCCCCACCCCGATCACCACGCCCGCCATGGCACCGGTCCTCCGGCGCGGCGACACCGGCCCCGAGGTCACCGAACTCCAGCAGCGCCTACGCGAACTGAACCTCTACGGCGACCGGATCGACGGCGTCTTCACCCGTCCCGTGGAGGACGCGGTACGCAACTACCAGCTCGCCCGGGGGATTCTGGGCGACACGCCGGGCGAGTACGGGGCGGCGACACGGAGGAGCCTGGAGGCGGAGACAACGGAACCGTGAACCGGGACGCGGGCACCCGGCAGCGCCGGCCGCCGGACCCGCCTCAGGGGCACGGGGAACCGCGCGAGCCGTTCTGACGCAGCCGCACCCGAACGGCCGGCGCGTCCCGGCTCAGCCCAGGCGCAGGCGCACCCGAACGGCCGGCGTCCCGGCTCAGCCCAGGCGCAGGCGCACCCGAACGGCCGGCGCGTCCCGGCTCAGCCCAGGCGCAGGCGCACCGTGCCGTCCGGCAGTGCCTCGACCGCGACCTGCGTGAGGTCCCGCACCGCCACGTCCGGCCCGTGGGAGACCGCTCGCGGCCCGACCCCCACCACGGTCATCCCGGCGGAGCGTCCCGCCGCGATCCCCGCCCCGGAGTCCTCGAAGACGACACAGTCCGCCGGGTCGACGCCCAGCTCGGCGGCGCCCTTGAGGAAACCCTCGGGGTCCGGCTTGCTCGCGCCGACCGACTCTGCGGTGATCCGCACGGGCGGCAGCGGCAGCCCGGCGGCGTTCATACGGGCGGTGGACAGGGCGACGTCGGCGGAGGTCACCAGCGCGTGCGGAACCCCGTGCAGCGCGGCGAGGAAGACGTCGGCGCCGGGGATCCGGACGACGCCGTCGGTGTCGGCGGTCTCCTCGGCGAGCATGCGGGCGTTGTCGGCGAGGTTCTCCTCCACGGGCCGGTCGGGCAGCAGGACGGCCATGGAGGCGTGACCCTGACGCCCGTGCACGACCTGCATCACCTCGTCGCCGTCCAGTCCGTGCCGCGCGGCCCAGCGCCGCCAGATGCGCTCGACCACGGCGTCCGAGTTGACGAGGGTGCCGTCCATGTCGAGCAGGAGGGCGCGGGCGGTGAGGACGGTGGGCGTGGCGGTGGCCGGCATCGGCAGCTCCAGACGGAAACAGGCCCTGTGCGGGGAGGGACAAGGCGGCCCCGCCCGCCGGTCAGGGAAAACGGGCGGGAGCCACTTTGTTCCTCCACGGTACAAAACCTGCCGGGCTCCCGCCACCACCCCCGGCGAGCGTTCACCCGGCGTTCAGCTCAGCCGCTCACGGCCTCCCACAGGCTCCACACGCCGAGCGCCAGCATGAGCAGCGCCGCGATCTGCGTGATCAGCCGCAGCGGCACCCGCTTCATCAGGGCCTTTCCGCCGACGATGCCGAGCCCGGCGACGGCCCACAGGCCCAGCACCGCGCCGAGACCGACGGAGATCGGGTCGTCGTAGCGGGCGGCCAGGTTGGCGGTCATGATCTGGGTGAGATCGCCGAACTCGGCGACCAGGATGAGCATGAAGCCGGTCCCGGCGACCTTCCAGAAGGACTGGTCGGCCGGCTTCTTGATCTCCTCGTCGTCCTCGTCCTTCTTCAGCAGCAGCATCGCGGCACCGCCGAGGAAGAGGACGCCGGTGAGGGCGTGCACGATCTGCTGCGGGAGCAGGGTGAGCACGCTGCCGGCCGCGACGGCGAGCACGACGTGCAGCAGGAAGGCGGCGGCGACGCCCGCGAAGACGTACGAGGCGCGGTAGCGGGTGCCGAGGACGAGGCCGGCGAGCGCGGTCTTGTCCGGCAGTTCGGCGAGGAAGACGACGCCGAAGACGAGCGCCGTCACGGTGATGCTGATCAAGGTCCCTCAATCGGTCGGGCTGCCCCACCGAGAGTGCGGTACGTCACGCGATGACACCTCGGCACGGCAGCGCACTCGGCGCCCGCGCCGGGGGGCACGGGCGTGCACTGCTTGCCGAAGGTCTCGCTGGCGGGCCGCGCTGGAACGCGGTCCGCCTCCGGGCGCCGGCTCAGGCTCGCTGAGCAGTATGTCGACGGTCCGGCGAAGAGCTACTCCCCTTCTGCGCTCCCCATCGTACGGGATGTGAAAGTTCCGCCGTCAACCTTGTCGTGACATGCGCACGTCACTAACTTCTAACCGAGCGCTCACCCCCCGGCAACGCGGCACCGCGAGCATTCCCTCGCCCGTGCTCCAACGCCCCGACCCCACAAGGGAGTTCACGCATGTCCAGATTCTACGCGCGTCGACGGACGAGCATACTCGCGGCCCTCACCGGCCTCATCGCCTCCGTCAGCCTGTTCAACTCCCCGAGCGCCTCCGCCGCCCTCCCCACGCCGGTCAGCGCCGCCACCGCCCGCAGCTACCTCGCCCAGCTCACCGTGGCCACCGAGAACCGCACCGGGTACAGCCGGGACCTCTTCCCGCACTGGATCACCATCAGCGGTGCCTGCAACACCCGCGAGACGGTCCTCAAGCGGGACGGTACGAACGTCGTGACCGACTCCTCCTGCGCCGCGACCAGCGGAAGCTGGTACTCCCCGTACGACGGCGCCACCTGGACCGCCGCGGCCGACCTCGACATCGACCACCTCGTGCCGCTGGCCGAGGCCTGGGACTCCGGGGCGAGCAAGTGGACCACCGCGCAGCGGCAGGCGCTCGCCAACGACCTCACCCGGCCGCAGCTGATCGCCGTGACCGACAACGTCAACCAGGCCAAGGGCGACCAGGACCCGGCGACGTGGGTGCCGTCGCGGACGGCGTACCGGTGCACGTACGTGCGGGCGTGGGTGCAGGTGAAGTACTACTACAACCTGTCGGTCGACTCGGCCGAGAAGAGCGCGCTGACGAACTACCTGGCGAGCTGCTGAGGCTTCGCGGTCGCGCGGCAGGGGTTCGGCCGCCTGTAGGGGTTCGGCCGCCTGCTGGGGTTCGACCGCCCGCTGGGGTGCGGGGCCGCTGTGGCCGGCCTCGCCCCCGCGGCGGGGCCGCAGACCGAACACAGCCCCACGCCCCTGCGGGGCCGTCGCGGCCGGCACCTACAGCGCGCCGCACGCCCGCGGACAGCTGATCGCGTCCCTGCGGCGGGGTCGCGGAACGGGCACAGCCCCAGCTCCAGGGAGCTGCCGCGGCCGGCACCCCCAGCGCACCCCACGCCCGGGAACAGCCGATCACGCGCCCGCGGCGATGCCGCAGACCGAACACAGCCCCGCGCCCCGGGAATCCGCCAAGGCCGACACCCCCAGCGCACCCCACGCCCGGGAACAGCCCATCGCGCGCCCGCAGCAGGGTCGCAAACCGAGCACAGCCCCGCGCCCCGGGAATCCGCCAAGGCCGACACCCCCAGCGCACCCCACGCCCGGCAACAGCCCATCGCGCGCCCGCGGCAGGGTCGCAAACCGAGCACAGCCCTGCGCCCCAGCGCACCGCACGCCCGCGGCGGGGTCGTGGAGCGCAGGCGGTTCAGGAAGCCGGGCGGCGGCGGACCAGGAAGCCTGCCGCCGCTCCGGCGCCGAAGAGGGCGGCCAGGGAGATGGCCGTGGAGAGCCAGGTGGCGCCGAGCCACTGGGCGCCGTAGTAGCCGAGGGCGACGCTGTAGCCGGCCCAGGACAGGCCGGCCAGGGCCGACCAGGGCAGGAAGTCGCGGGCGCGGCGGTGGGCGGCGCCCGCGCAGAAGGAGACGATCGAGCGGCCGGCCGGGGCGAAGCGGGCCAGGACGACCAGCGCACCGCCGCCCCGGGCGAGGGCCTCACCGAGACGTTCCTGCGCGCTGGTCAGGCGCCGGGAGCGGGCTATCGCCCGGTCCAGGCGCTCCCCGCCGCGCCAGGCCAGCCGGTAGGCGACCAGGTCGCCGAGGACGGAGGCGGTCGCCGCGGACAGGATCAGGGCCAGGATGTCCGGCACCTCGTGCGGGACCTGGCCCGCCGCTGCGCCGGAGCCCGCCGCCGCCGTGGCGGCGGTGATGACGAGGACACCGCTCGGGAGCACCGGCAGGAACACGTCGAGCAGCACCGACAGGGCCACCACGGCATAGATCCACGGTCCGGCCGCCAGCGACCCCACGCTTTCCAACACCACGACTCCTGTCACTCCCCCGTTGACAGCCATACAGCGTACGCGGGGGGTGTGACAGGAGGTTCGCGGGGGGTTTGCGGGGCGATCACAGAGGGTTCACACGGCGCCCCGCCCCCGTGTACCGCAGGTCAGGCCGCCAGCGGGCGCCGCTTTGCCGCGGGCTTGCCGTCCGCCGCGGTGCGCCGGCCGAGGAGCCGGTCCACGCCGAAGGCGCCGGAGCCGGTGAAGACCAGCAGGAAGAAGCCCCAGCAGAACAGCACGGACAGCTCGCCGCCGTTCTGGATGGGCCACAGGGCCGCCTGCTGGTGGACGTCGAAGTAGGCGTACGCCATCGAACCGGAGGCGACCAGCGCGGCCCCGCGGGTGCCGAGGCCGAGCAGCACCAGGCCGCCGGCGACGAGCTGGATCACGGCCGCGTACCAGCCGGGCCAGGTGCCGGCCGCGATCGTGCCGCCGTTGCCGCCCGCGGCGCCGCCGAGGACGCCGAACAGGGAGGCGGCGCCGTGCACGGCGAAGAGCAGGCCGAGGACGATGCGGAAGAGCCCGAGCACGTAGGGCTGAGCGGAGTTGAGACGTGCGGACATGAGGGGATTTCTCCTCTTCGGTGTCGGTCGGGCCGGCCGGGGACTGAGCAGGCCGGTCGTGGGGGCGGCGGTACCGAATGGGAGACCCAGGTTAGGCGAACCTAATCAATGCTTGCAAGTTCAACATCTGACACGGCCGACGGCCGGACGCCTGGCACGCCCGCCCGGTGCACCCCCTCCGTGGGCGCACTGAAGACGAAATACCTGAGATACAGGGCCTGTTGACGGGATGTGCGGACGGCACCCGCCGTCCGGACCGGCAGCCCGACGGGCAACTCGTCGGCCGCACACCGCAGATCGAACCCGAGGAGCCGCACCCCCATGACAGTGGCCGCACGGGCGACCGAGCGGGGCGCGCGCGACGAAAGGGCTCACACCCTCGCGATCGGGGCGGAGTCGACCGTCACACCGGTACGCCGCGGACACGACCCCGCGGCCCCCGGGAGACGCCGCTACTCCACCCCTCCGACCGACCGCCCCCGCACTTCCAGCCCCCCGAGCAGTTCCGCCGTGGCCTCGGCCACCGCGGCCACCGCCCGGTCGAAGACCTCGCGGTTGTGGGCGGCGGGGGCACGGAAGCCCGAGACCTTGCGTACGTACTGCAACGCGGCCGCGTGGATCTCCTCGCCCGTGGCCTCATCGGGCAGGACGGGCGGGCGCAGCGTCTTGATGCTCCGGCACATGCGCCCAGTCTCGCGCACCCGCCCGCTCCCTGCGATGATCACCGCCGAGGCGGCCACCGACAGCCGGGGCCGACCAGCGAAGGGAACAACCCCATGACACACCCGCTCACCGTGGCCGTCCTCGGCCCCGGCGGCACCGGCGGCCTGCTCGCCGCCCTGCTGTCCCGCTCCGGCCACCGCGTGATCTGCCTGGCCGGCGAGAGCACCGCCGACACGCTGCGCCGCACCGGCATCACGGTCCGCAGCAGGCAGTTCGGCGACTTCACGGCGCCCGTCGAGGCGGACACCGCACTGCGCGAACCGGTGGACGCCTGCCTGGTCACCGTGAAACACACCGCGCTCGACGCCGCCCTCACCCGGGTCCCGCCCGCCGCCCTCGGCGACGCGCTGCTCGTCCCGCTCCTGAACGGCGTCGAACACCCCGGCACCCTGCGTGCCCGCTACCGTCCCGACCGGGTCGCCCCGGCCGTGATCCGTGTCGAGTCCACCCGGATCGCCCCGGGCGTGATCGAACACGGCAGCCCGTTCACCGAGATCGACCTGGCCGGGGACGCCGTACCCCGCGCCCGCCTCGACACGCTGGCCGGCCACCTCACCGCCTCCGGCACGACCGCGCGCGTGGCCGACGACGAGACGGCGGCCCTGTGGGCCAAGATGGCCTTCCTCGCCCCATTCGCCCTGCTCACCACCCGGTACGGCGTCCCGCTCGGCACGGCCCGCACCCGGCACCGGGACGAGCTGGAGGCCCTGGTCACCGAGACCGCGGCCGTCAGCCGCGCCTGCGGCGGCCCCGCGGACCCGGCCCAGGCCCTGGCCCGCTACGACTCCTTCCCGCCCGCCACCAAGTCCTCCATGCAGCGGGACGCCGAGGCTGGCCGCCCGCTCGAACTCGACGCGATCGGCGGGGCGTTGCTGCGCGCGGCCGAGCGGCACGGGGTGGCGGTGCCGGTGACGGAGCGGCTGGTGCGGGAACTGGGGGCGGGCGGCCACTCGTTCGACTGAACCCGTGCCCGAAGCCGCCGTACGGCCTCGCCATCGAAAATCGAACAGGCGTACCATTGCGGCGTGGCTACGACCTATGAATTCCCCAGTGACCTCCTCGCCGGTCAGGAGGAGCTGCATCAGGTCCGGGCCGAGCTGTCGGCCCTGCTCAAGCGGCTGCCCTGGTCGGTCGAGCCGATGGACGGATTCAGCGACGACACCGGCTGGCGCAAGGTGGAGCGGCCCGCGTCACCGGGCTGGACGGAGGACGAACAGGCCGAGGTGGAGAAGCTGCGGCGCCGAGAACACGAACTCGCGGTCTTCGTCAGCACCCACCGCTTCTGGGCCGAGCTGGCGGCAGCGGACCGCGTGGAGGCCCGCACCCGCCTGAAACACGCCCACGAACAGCCGGCGCAGGACTAGAACACGGAAAAGCCCCTCGGAACAATCTCCGAGGGGCCGACCCGGTGGGCGCGGACGGTTTCGAACCGCCGACATCCTGCTTGTAAGGCAGGCGCTCTACCCCTGAGCTACGCACCCGCTGCCCCAGAGCTACGCACTCGGGGCAGGTCGACAGCCTACCTTGCCCGGACGGCTGCGCGGCAAACGGGAGAGCGCCCGAGACCGCAGGGACCGAGGTCACCGGTGTCCGCGGGCGGAAAGTCACGGTGCGTACAGCGAACTGACCGGCCCGTGTGTTCGTCTTCCACGGGTGGGAGAATGGCACCACCCAGCGCGAACCACGGCACGGGAGAGGGATGTGACGGCGACACCGGGCACGCCAGCGATACAGCCGTACCCGTCGTCGTCCGTCGTGCGGGAGCGGCGTGGGCCGGGGGCGCTGCGGGATGCGGTGGTGCTGATGGGGCTGCCCGTGCTGGTCGCACTCGCGTTGCCCGCGGCGTTCGCCAGTGGTGGGACGCGGCGCTGGTTCGGTGGGCGGGCGGAGAGTCAGCGGGCGGATGCGCAGGCCGCGAAGGACGCGGCGGCGACGGCGTTCTACGAACTCGACACCGCGCAGCGGGACCTGCGGATCTCCGTCGAGACCATCGCGGCGGTGGACGACTCCCCGGCCGCCCGGCGTGCCGTCTCCGACTTCGAGGCGCTCGGCCGCCGGATCGACGAGGCCAGCCGGCGGTACATCCAGGCCGTCGACGCCCATGACCTGGACCGGGACGACCTGGAGGCCGGCGTCGCCGCGCGGGCGCGGGCGGAGCTGAGCGGGGCCAGGGACGAGTTGGTGCGGGTCCGGCAGGAGCTGGACCGGTTCGGTGACTCGCTGGGGCCGCTGCTGGGCAAGGCGGAGACGCAGCTGGCCCGGCTGGCGCCGGCGGTGGAGCGGGCCCGGCAGTCGTTGCTGGCCGCGAGCAACGCCCTGGACGCCGTACGGGAGAAGAGGCTGAGGGCCGATGAGCTGGCCGCGCGGCTGGCGGCGCTGGCGCCGGAGCTGACCAGGCTGAACCAGGGTGCCGGGCGGCACGGGGTGCAGGCGACGCTGGAGCGGGCCGAGCGGGTGCAGCGGGAGGCCGGGGCGATCCGGGCGGAGGCCGAGCGGCTGCCGGAGCGGGCGGCCGAGATCGATCACCGGCTGGTGAGTCTGCGGACCCGGGCCGAGGCGCTGACCACGCGGGCGGGGCAGGTGGAGCCGGTGCTGAGCGAGCTGCGCCGCCGGTTCGCCGCCGCGTGCTGGCAGGATCTGCAGCAGGTGCCCGCGCAGGCCGCGGAGAACGTGCGGCAGGCCGAGCTGCGGCTCGGCGAGGCGCAGGCGGCGCGGGAGGCCCAGCGGTGGGCGGACGCGACGTCGCTGCTGTCGACGGCGCGGGCTTTGTTGAACGCGACCGACGAGGCGGTGTCGGCCGCCGGTGACCGGCTGGGCCGGTTGAACGCGGTGCAGAAGGATCCGCAGGCGGAGATCGAGCGGACCCGGTTCGCGATCCGGGACGCCCAGCGGCTGGCCATGACGGGGCGTACGACTCCTGATCCGCGGCATGCGCGGCCGCTGGACGAGGCGGTGGCCCGGCTGGAGCGGGCGATCGGCACGCTGGAGGGGCGGCACCCGGACTACTGGCGTTTCCTGACGGAGACGGACGGGGTGCGGCGGGCCGTGGCGCGGGTGGTGGCGCAGATCCGGGAGGAGCGCGGCGGCGGACACTGACCGTGGCGGCGGGCACTGACGTGCGTGTTGCCGGGTGGTGCGGGGCAGCGGATATTAAGAGGACGGATGGCCTCCGCTAGCGCCCGAGGGAGGCGGACATGGCCACACACGCAGTGCACTCGAGGAACGACCGGTCGCGGATCCGGCTGGACGACCATCTGCCGGTGGACCACCGGCTGAACCTGGTCTACCGGATCGGTGCGGGCCTGATCGGCGCGTTCCTGGTCGTCTTCGGCATTCTGGGCCTGGTCAACCACATCGGCTTCTTCAGCATCGGCGGTGACACGGTCGCCGGGCTGAACAGCAACGGCGCGCTGAGTGTGCTGTCGATCTGTATCGGCGCGGTGCTGCTGGCGGGCATGGTGATCGGCGGGAACGTCGCGTCGACCCTGAACATGGTCCTCGGCGTGCTGTTCCTGCTGAACGGCTTCCTGTTCCTCGGCCTGCTGGACACGGACAGCAACTTCCTGGCGTTCAAGCTCCAGAACGTGTTCTTCAGCTTCATCGTGGGCCTGTTGCTGATGACTTTCGGCATGTACGGCCGGGTGGGTCATGCCCTGCCGCACGACAATCCGTACTGGCGGGCCCGCCACCCCGAGACCTCCCCGCAGGAGCAGCGCGCGCGGCCGGAGGGGCCGGTGCGGCAGGAACAGCGGGAGGTGCCGGAGCGGCGGGGTCCGCGTCAGCCGGGACCGGGTCAGGTCCTGTAGGCGTAGAAGGCCGCGGTCGGGTACGAGGCGACGAGGCTGGCCACCGACCTGTTGTAGGTGTTGGTCGAGTGGTAGCTCACGTACGGCACGCCCCGGCGGTCCCGGTAGGTGACGATCATCGTGTGGTCCTTGGACCCGTCCCGGTTGAAGTCCATCTGCAGCACGTCGCCGAGGTCCAGCTGGTAGACGTTGGCGAGGCTGGTGGCCCGCTTCGAGGACAGGGCGAACCAGGAGAACTCGTTGACGCCGACGAACGAGTCCGACTGGATGTCGGAGTTCCCGAACCACTTGTGGAAGTCGTACGTGTAACCGGGTACGTGCTTCCAGCCGCCCGCCTTCAGGGCCTGGCTGACGAAGTTGGTGCAGTCGCCGCCGGCGCCGTGCCCGTTGAAGTCGGGGTAGGCGGGGTTGTAGTTGTTCCAGTACTGCTGGGCGTACGTGACCATGGCCTTGTAGTCGTAGCCGGTCGCGGAGAAGTTCTTCGCGTTGGCCGGCGCGGGCCAGGTGGTGGCGGAGCGGGTCGCCGAGGGCGGGCCGTCGTCCTCGCCGGTGGTCTTCACCGAGGTGACGGCGGGCTTGGCGACCTGGTTCACCGCGAGGTAGCCGTCGTCGGTGTCCCGGATGCCGGTGAGCTGCCAGGTGCCGTGGCGGTCGGCCTGGAAGGTCAGCTCGTGGTGGGCCTGGAAGCCGGTGGACTTGGGGCCCTTGGCGGGCGCCTTGTCGTAGGCCAGCGTGGTGGTCTCGGTGACGGCGACCTTGGCGCGCCGGCCCTTCACCTCGGTGGCGTCGAGCGTGACCTTGGTGCTGCCGGCGCGGTACGTCTCGCCCAGCCGGGCGAGCTTGCTGCGGCGGTCGCGCAGCGTGTCCAGTGCGGACCTCTCCTCGCGGGTCTGTCCGCCGGACAGGCGCACGGATCCGGAGAAGCCGGACGCGTGCCGGGTGTCGGCCTTGCCGGCGCCGTCCACGAGGGCCTGGGTGCGGTCGGTGAAGACCGCGTCGGCCAGCCGCTGGAAGGTCGCCTTGGTGGCCGCGTCCACCGTCGGGTCGTCGGTCACGGCCGCGCCCGCGCTCCAGTTGGGCACCAGGGCCACGCCCGCGACCACGGAGGCGGCCGCGGCGGTCACTATGGCGGTACGGCGCCGTCCACGGCTCAGTCTTCTAGATTTCAATGATGTTCCCCTCTACGCCGGTACACCTACCGGGCGAGGGGCATCTTGCCACGGCTGGTGCGGCGGATGTGAAGGGGGTTGCACAAGTGGAACGTCCGGCGCGTACTTGTTACTTGACGACGGCGGACCAGTCGGGCGACTGGGCGGGGTCGAGGGTGCGCAGGGCGGCCAGGGTCTGCGGCTTCTGGGCGTCGAGCCAGTCGGCCAGTTCCTTGAAGGAGACGCACTTGACGCCCTTCTTGGTGCAGACGTTCCTGACCACCTGGTCGATGGACTTCATGTAGATGCCGCCGTTCCAGTCCTCGAAGTGGTTGCCGATGAACAGCGGGGCGCGGCTGCCGTAGTAGACGCGGTTGAAGCCGGCCATGTAGGAGTCGACGGTCTGCTGTTCCCACTGCGGGAACTTGGCCGGGTCGCCCTGGGTCTCGCCTTCGGACTGGTTGTAGAGGAAGTTGAAGTCCATGGACAGGCCCTGGTACTTGCCGCTCTCGTACGGCAGCATCTGGAGCGGGAAGTCCCATATGCCGTTCTTCTTCGAGGGCCATATCTGGAAGTCGCCCGGGGAACTGGCGTCGTAGCGCCAGCCGTAGCTCTTGATGGCCTTCAGCAGGTTCGGCTGGCCCTCCAGGCAGGGCGCCCGGCCGCCGGCGACCTCCTTCTTGAAGTCGAAGGGCAGCGGCGGGAGGTCCTTGAAGCCGGTGTTCGTCTTCCAGCGCTCGACGAAGGAGTAGAACTGGTCGATCTCGCTCTTCCACTCCTTCACGCTCCAGTCGCCGCCGCCCTTGGCTCCGCAGAAGTGGCCGTTGAAGTGGGTGCCGATCTCGTTGCCGTCCTCGTACGCCTTGCCCAGCTGTTCCACGGTGGTGCGGATGTGGTCGTCGGTGGCGTAGTCGATCGCGGCGTCGCCCGGGGAGTGCATGGGGCCGTGGTACAGCGCCTTCTTGTTCTTGGGCAGCAGGTAGATGCCGGTGAGGAAGAAGGTCATGTGGGCGTTGTACTGCTCGGCCAGCTCCCGGTAGTGGGAGAACAGGTGGTCGCTGCCCTCCAGGGCGCCGTCCCAGGAGAAGACGACGAACTGGGGCGGTTTCTCGCCGGGCTTGAGGGGTACCGGTTTCAGCTGTCCCTTCTGCGGGCCGGTGTAGGAGGTGGAGCCGTCGCCGAGGACCTTGGTCTTGCCGTCCCACTCCGGGGTCGGGCTGGCCTTCGGGGCGGTGGTGGGCTTCTTGCCCGCGACGGCGGCCGGGGTGCCGCTGCTGTCCGTGCCGGACAGCGCCAGGAACCCGGCCACCAGCGAGGCCACGACGAGGAGCGCGGCCAGCGTCAGGATCTGCGGCCGGGTGGCACGGGGTGCAGTGCGGCGGGCGGCTCGACGGCGGCCCGAGGACGACATCTTGCGGGGCATGCGCGGCTCATTCTGCGGAAGGGGAGGGTGCACGGGCCCGGCTCAGCCGAGGCCCGTCGCTGCCGACCAGAGGGCATACGGGACGCTGTGGGCGGATGTGCCGGCCAGGCCCTCGAGCGGCAGGGGCTCCAGGGACTTGGCCAGGTCGATCCGGTAGACGACGATCGCGGTGGACACGGAGTCGGCCGTGCCGACGTACCAGGCGGCGGTGTCCTTCTCGGTGGTGCCGGCCTTCCCGGACACCCCCGTCCGGCCGGCCGCCTCGGGATGGGCGGTGCGGAAGGAGTCGGTCAGCGCCTCGGTGACCTCCTCGGCCACCTTCTCGCCGATCGCGCGCTTGGGGCGCGGGGTGGCCAGCGGGACCGGGGAGCCGTTGCGGGTGATCCGGCGCACCGAGTACGGCTCGGTGTGGGTGCCGCCGGCGGCGAAGGTGGCGTAGCCGCTGGCCATCCGGATCGCGCTGGGCGTGGAGTTGCCCATGGACAGGGCGGGCACCTGGGGGCCGAAGCTGGAGGGCAGCAGTCCGGACGCCTCGGCGGTCTGGCGCACCTTCTCCAGGCCGGTGTCCATGCCGAGCTGCATGAACGGCGTGTTCACCGACTTCGCGAGCGCCTCGCGCAGGGTGATCTGCCCGTACGACCTGCCGCCGTCGTTGTGGGCGGAGACCTTCTTGCCGCTGCGGTCCCAGTAGGGGCCCTCGGGCGTGGTGACGGGCACGCCGTCGTCGCCGTCGTAGACGCTGTCCGGGGTGACGGGGGTGGCGGGCCCGCCGCGGGTCTTGTGCACACCGTGTTCGAGTCCGGCGGCGTAGACGAAGGGTGTGAACGCGGTGCCGGCCGGGACGGTGGTCGCGTTGGACTCGTTGTAGCCCTGCTTGCGGTGGTCGGGGCCGCCGTAGACGGCGAGGATCCGGCCGTCCGGGGTGACCGAGGCGGCGCCGTAGTGGCCGTCCCGGGCCGCCGCCGGGTTGTCCCGCCGGGCCTGCTTGCGGGCCTTGGTGACGGCGTCGGTGAGCGCCTTCTCCCGCTTGCGGTCGAAGGTGGTGTAGATCTGGTAGCCGCCGAGGTCGAACTGCTTGTCCGTCAGGTGTCCGGACTTCTTGGCGTACTGCGAGGCGAGTTCGACGAGGTAGTCGCTCTGCGCGCCGGTGTTGTACAGCGGGTTGCTCTTGAGCGGTTCGGGGAACTCGGTGTACTTGGCCCGTTCCTGCGGCGACAGCTTGCCGATCTTGACCATGCGGTCGAGGATCCAGGTCCAGCGCTCGGCGGCCCGCGCGTGGTTGGCCTTGCTGAGCGTGGGGTCGTACAGGCCGGCGCCCTTGAGCAGTCCGGCGAGCATGGCCGCCTCGGAGGCGTTGAGCTTGCCGACGTCCTTGCCGTAGTACGCCTGGGCGGCGCGCTGGATGCCGTAGCTGCCGCGGCCGAACCAGCTGGTGTTGAGATAGCCCTCGAGGATCTGGTCCTTGCTCATCTTGTTGTCGAGCTTGAGGGCGATCATCGCCTCGGTGAATTTGCGGCTGATCGTCTGGTTCTGCGTCAGGTAGACGTTTTTGACGTATTGCTGCGTGATGGTCGATCCGCCCTCGGTGTCTCCCTGGCCGAGCGTGCGGAACACCGCGCGGGTGATGCCCTTGGCGGATATGCCCGGGTCCGAGTAGAAGCTCTCGTTCTCGGCCGCGAGCACCGCCCAGCGGACGTCCTCGGGTATGTCCTTCAGCGGCATCGCCTGGCGCTGCACCCAGCCGGTCCGGGCCATGGGCGTGCCGTCGGACCAGAAGTAGACGTTGTCCTGCTGGGTGGCGTACGAGTTGAGGTTGTCCGGTATGTCCGTCATGGCGTACGCGGTGACGAGGAACGCGCTCAGCAGGCCGAACGAGGTCAGGGTGGCGCCGATCCACTGGCGCCAGGAGGGCATCCAGCGGCGCCAGCCGGTGCGGCCGGGCCGCGGGTAGACGGGTTTCAGGCGGCGCGCGTACGGGGCTATCCGGCCCCAGTACGGAGCCAGCGGCGCGAGCAGCCGGCCGGCCGCGGCCATGGCGGCACTGCGCTCCCGCTCGGCCGAGCGCGCGGTACGCCGGCGCTCGGCCCGGCCGCCACCCGGCGCGGACGGCTCCGGCGGCGGGGGCACGCGCAGCTGCATGGTCTCGTCCGCCCTGAGGGCGTCGACTCTCAGATGCAGGGTCTCGTCAGCGCCCAACGGCTTCTCGCCACGGCCACCCCCCATGGGGCCGTCCTCCCCCTGCGACGCATCGGTCACGCCTGCGTCTCCCTCCGCACTAGGTCTTGCTCGCGCGGGTGAGCTGAGCATCCTCGCAACGGCGTTCACAAATTATCAGTAAGGTTTTCGAATCCCCCGCACATATGCCGGATAGAAAGCAACACTCATGAAACATTGAGATGCCGCCGGCGGGGTCTTGACGGTTAACCTGGGGCCATGCCTCGCTACGAGTACCGCTGCCGGACCTGCGGCGACACGTTCGAACTGAACCGTCCGATGGCGGAGTCCGCCGCCCCGGCGAGCTGCCCCGCGGGCCACGACGACACGGTGAAGCTCCTGTCGACGGTGGCCGTGGGCGGCGTGTCGCGCGGCTCCGCCCCGGCGTCCGCACCCCAGGGCGGGGGCGGCGGGTGCTGCGGCGGAGGCTGCTGCGGCTGAACGGGGCCGGATCTGCACGGGGCCGGTCCGCACGGGACCGGTCTGCACGGAGCGGGGTCTGCACGTGTTGATCTACGGGTGCCGGCGTGCGGGTGTTCACCCACAGCCGTCGGCCGACGCCCGTCGCCCCACGGTCGTCGACCCCCGCGCCCGCTCCCCCCGCGCCGCCTCCAGGAACTCCCGCACGATCCGCTCTCCCGCCAGCACCCCGCGCTCCGGCAGCGCGGCGATGCCCGGCGCGGACCAGCCGCTGTCGGCCAGTTCGCCGTGGGCGGGGCGCCAGCCGCGGTCGGCGGCGAGCAGCAGGTCGGCGTCGAGCAGGGAGTCACCGGCGGCCAGGGTCAGCTCCGCGCCGGTGCGCCGGGCGACCTCGCGGACGGCCGCGCTCTTGGTGAGCGGCTTCGGTACGGCGTAGATCTTGCGGCCCTGGAGGGACACCGTCCAGCCGCGGTTCTCCGCCCACACCGCCAGCTCCTTCACCCAGTCCCCGGGCAGCAGCTCGCGCTCCACCACCAGGTAGGCGAACAGGTCCTCGGCGATCCGGTGCTTGCGCACCCACACCGGGTCGGCGGAGCGCAGCAGGTGCTCGCTGACCTCCGCCAGCGGCGCGCACTCGTCGGCGAGCCGCGCCTGCACGCGCGCGTGCCAGCCGGCGTCGGTGACCCCGTCGACCAGCAGGTGCCCGCCGTTGGCGCAGATCGCGTACGCCGGCGGCGGACCCGGCAGGTTGATGCGCTGGTACTGCTTGCGCGTCCGGGTCGTCGTCGGCACGAACACGGCCGCGTCCCCGAGGTCGGTCAGCAGCTGGGCCGCGGTCTCGGTCATGTACGAGAGCGGCTTGGCCTCGTGCACCTCCACGCACAGCAGCCGGGGCGCCCGTGCGTCGGGCATGGTCAGCGCGAGGGCCGCCGAGGAGTAGATCAGCGTACGGTCGAGGTCGCTCGCCACCAGCACCGGCATCAGACGTTCACCGCCTTGCCGTCGGCGCCCGTCGCGCCCCGCGTGTACTGCGGGTGGATCAGGCCGACACAGGTGTACGGCAGGTCGCCGACCTCCTCGACCGGCACCCCGCGCTGCTCGGCGAGCAGCCGTACATGGTCCAGGTCGGCGCCCGCCCCGGCCCGCGCCAGGATCTTCCACGGCACCCGGCGCAGCAGCACCCGGGTGGTCTCGCCGACGCCCGGCTTGACCAGGTTGACGTCGTGGATGCCGTACTCCTCGCTGATCCGCTCAACGGCCCGCCAGCCCGCCCAGGTCGGGGTGCGGTCCGCGGCCAGCAGCTCCTTCACCGCGCCGTCCACGCCGTCGGCCACCTCGGGGAAGCGTGCGGCGACGGCGTCGAGGAAGGCCACCGAGACGTCCGCGCCCGCGAGTTCGCGGTAGAACTTGGCGCCGTGGAAGTCGTGCGGGCCGACCAGGTCGGCGCGCAGGACCGTGCGCGAGATCAGGCCGGAGACGGTCGAGTTGAGGCAGGCGGAGGGGATGAGGAAGTCCTCGCGGGTGCCGTAGGTGCGCACGCAGGAGCCGGGGTCGGCCAGGACGGCGATCTCCGGGTCGAACCCGGTGACTCCCTCGGCGGCCTCGAACTCCTCGACGGCCGCGGCGAGTTCCCGGGTGATCGCGCCCTTGCCGGTCCAGCCGTCGACGAAGACGACGTCCCGGGGGTCGTGGTGGGCGGCGAGCCAGCGCAGCGCGTTGGCGTCGATGCCCCGGCCGCGCACGATCGACACGGCGTAGTGCGGGAGTTCCAGGCCGTGCCGGAACTGCGCCCAGCGGCGCATCAGGATCCCGACCGGGGTGCCCGCCCGGGCCAGGGAGACCAGCACGGGGCGGGGCGACCGCTCGGTGACGACGGTCTCGGTGACGACACCGACGGCGTGCGCGAGCCGGGCGGCCGACGCGTCCAGCGCCGCTTGGAACAGCTCCTGGTACTGCTCGCTGGGCTGGTACTCCACCGGCAGCGACTCGGCGTAGTGCGCGCCGCCGCTCTGGATGGCCTCCTCCCGCTCCTCGGTCGGCGCCTCCAGGGTCACGTCGGACAGGTCCTGGAGCAGCCAGCCGACCTCCTGCGGCGCGTACGAGGAGAATGCGGGGCCACGGAGGGGCTCGGGCAGCATGAGCGGCCTTTCGGGAGCATGCGGGACGTACGACGGTACGACCGCGAGCAGGACGTGCGGGACGTGCGCGGCGAGGCGGGCGAGCAGGCCGTCGGGAGCGTGCAGGGCGGGGGTGTCGGCGACGGAGTCGACCACGGCGACGACGGCGTCGAAGCCGGCGCCGGCCACGTTGTACGCGTATCGCTCGCCGGGACCGTCGGCCGGGTCGTCGTGGGCGGGGAAGACCAGACGGGTGCGGATCGCGTACCCGGGGTCGTCCACCGCGAGGACCGGCGAGCGGGTGGTGGTGGAGAACCGCACCTCGGCGTCCACCCCCTGCTCCAGCTCACGGGCGAGCCGCAGCGGGGCGTACATCAGCTCCTCGAAGCCGAGCACCAGCACCCGCCGGGCGCCGGCGGGCAGGGCCTCGCGGACGCGCCCGGCCATGGCGGGCAGCGCCGCCTGGAGCCGGGCCCGGTGGGCGGGGGTGAAGCCGTGCCGGCCGCCGTCGGGCAGACTGGCCGGCCAGCGCAGGTCGACCCTTGCGACGCGGCCCGGCCGACGGGCCCCCTCGGGGGCGCGGGCCGCCTCGCCCGGCCCGGACCCGGCGGACTCGTGGTGAGCCACCAGTTCCCGGCCCTTCTCCAGCACGCCCTCCGGCAACCGCACGGTCCCGGACGCGGCGGCGACGAGATCCACCCGCGCCCCGATCTCCTGCGCGAACCGCTCCAGCCGCGCGGAGTCCTCGGCCGACCGCATGTCGACCAGCGCCACCACCACGTACCGCTCGCGCGGGTACCGCTCGTGCAGGTCGCGGATGGTGTTCACCACGGTGTTACCGGTGGAGAACTCGTCGTCCACCAGCACCAGCGGCCCGTCCCCGGCCAGCAGCCCCGGGTCCTCCGGCAGCAGCAGATGCGACGTCGCGTGGGAGTGCGACTCCTCGAAGCCGCCCGCCGGGGCGATGCCGGGGACAGGCCGGCGCGTGGAGTGCAGATACGGCACCGCACCGAGACCGTCGGCAACGGCGTGCCCCAGCCCCGTCGCGGTCTCCGCGTACCCGAGGACGACGGCGGTCCCCGCCTCTGCCCCGCCGAGCAGCTCGGCGACCCGCCGGCCCAGCCGGAACCCGTGGTCGTAGACCACGGCCGGCGACTGCGGCACGTGCTTGCCGAGGACGTTGGAGACCAGCAGGTGGGCCCGCTTGGGGTTGCGCCGCAGGGCGAGCCCGAGCAGCGCCGGCAGCGCGTCGTCCCCCACGAGCCCGACCCCGAGTCGCTCGGCGACCCAGCTGCCGGACCAGACCCCGTCGTTCACTGCGTTGTTCATGCGTTCCTTGGAGAGGTGGCGAAAGGTTCAGCCGGGTATGCCGGCGGCGAGCAGTTCCACGAAGCCGACGTCCTCGTTGGCGACGCCGAACACCTCGGCGCGCAGGAGGGTCCGCTCCGCCCAGGCGCGGTGCGGTTTCACTTCGTTCATCTTGTTCGTGTAGGCCGACCGGAGTACACCCCCGCCGCCGCGTTCCGGCCGCAGGATGTCCTGGGCGTCGCTGAACTCCTCGTGGCTGACCACTGAGAGCGCGTGCACGGGCAGGACGTGGGAGGGGTGGATGCAGGTCTTGCCGAGCAGACCGTTGGCCTGGTCGAGGGAGATCTCCCGGAGCAGTCCGTCCATGGCGTGTTCGATCAGCCTCTCGCGCAGCTCGACGGCCTGCATCTGGAGGAAGGGGCTCTGCCGGAGCTGCGGCTTGAACATGCGCTCGGGTACGCGGAAGTACTCCCAGACCGGGCCGGTGACGGTGAAGCCGGTGCCGTCGGCACGGCCGAGCATGTTCACGACGTCGGCGATCACGGAGGCGACGATCTGGACGTCGTACGCCGTCATGTCGGGGGCGCGGCGCAGGCCGTAGGAGGAGCAGAAGTCGGTGACGCCGAGGCGGAGGGCCAGCACCCGGTCGCGGTACTTGTCGACCGCGCGGAAGATGCCCTCCAGGGTCTCCACCCGCGACTCGCGGTAGAGCAGCTCGGGGGACTCCAGGACGGGCATGGCGAAAAGTCGCCGGCCGCAGGCCTTCTCGGCGGTGGTGAGGGCCTCCAGGAAGGGGATGCCGCGTTCCTCGGTGAACTTGGGCAGCACGAACCCGGACAGCAGGCGCACGGGCGGGCCGAGGCGGCGGACCAGGTCCGGTATCTGCTCGGGGGTGCGGACCCGGATGAACAGCAGGGGCGGCTCCGCCCCGGGCCGGGCGGCGAGATCGGCGAACTGCCGGACGAGGTTGTCCTCGCCGGCCCCGACGTCCGCGTCGTCGATCGAGTCCTCCAGGCACAGCACCATCGAGACCACGCCGTTGCCCGCCTGCTTGACGATGTCGTCGGCGAGCCGCGGCCGGGTGGCCGGGCTGTACAGCGTGGCGCCCAGGGCCGCGGAGAGCAGCCGGGCCGGGGAGTCGGCGGTGAACGCGCACGGCTCCTGATGGAAGAGGCGCTGCCGCACCTCGGGGGCGATGTGCCCGAAATGACGCATAGGACTCCCTCGGAGCGCGAGCCGATCCTCTGGATTCGGTAAAGGGTGGCCGGTAATAGTACGTAGGGATCCATGTCCGAAGTTCCCTGCGCGCATGAATTTCCGGTAACCCACCCGTGTCGCCGCCAACCCCCCGCATTGTCGTGACCAGGACCGAGAGGGCAGGATGACCGCATGACGCACGCGATGCTGAAGGGGTCGAACGTCCCGCTGGAGGCCACCACGGTGCGCGCCGTGCTGCGCTGGACGCCCGGGCAGGGCGTCCCGGACGTGGACGTGTCGGCGCTGCTGCTGGGCCCCGACGGCCGTGTGCGCTCCGACGAGGACTTCGTCTTCTACAACCAGCCCCGGCATCCCTCCGGGAAGGTGTGGCGGCTCGGCAAGAAGCGGGTCGCCGAGGGCCTGACCGACACCATCCAGACAGACCTCTCCGCCGTGGAGCCGGGGGTCGGCCGGATCCTGCTGGTCGCCTCCGCGGACGGGGTCGCCTTCGACCAGGTGCCGGCGCTGTGCATCCTGCTGTACGACGCCGCGGTCGCCGGCGGGGAGCCGCTGGCCCGGTTCGAGATCAAGCCGGAGACCGGCGCGGAGACGGCGCTGATCTGCGGTGAGCTGTACCGGCGCGGGGAGGGCTGGAAGTTCCGGGCGCTGGGCGAGGGCTACTCGAACGGGCTGAAGGGGCTCGCCACGGACTTCGGTATCTCGGTGGACGAGTCGGAGGCGGCGGAGGAGCCCCCGGCCGACCCGACGTCGTCCCAGCCGTTGCCTCCCGAGCTGCCGACGCCTCCGGAGCCGCCGACGGCTTCGGTGCCGGCGCAGCCGCCCGCGTACGGCTACCCGCAGCCGATGCAGGCGCCGGTGGCCGTGGCGGGGGACGCGTACTTCCGGCTGCCGCCGCAGGGTCCGCAGTTCATCGGGCGGTAGGGCACCGAGCGCCCCGCACGGGGCGTTTCACCGGTCCGCCTTCGTCTTGTAGCCCCGGCCCCACTGCAGGCCCCAGCCGTAGAGACGGTCGAGTTCGCCCTGGAAGCCGTAGACGAACTTGACCTCGCGGCGGACGATCAGTTCCCCCTTGACGTTCTCGATCATGACGACGGCGCAGGAGCGGGCCTGCGGGTGGCGTTCGTCGAGGCCTATCTCGATGCGGGGGCCGTTGCTGGGGTAGAGGGTGACGACGGCGTGGGTACGGTCGAAGGCGGGGGTCTGGTCGTAGATGTAGACGAAGACCAGCAGCCGCTTCAGGGCGTCGCGGTGGTCGAGATTGACGTACATCGTCTCGCCGGACGCCGAACCGAACCGGTCGTCTCCGCTGAGTTTGATGTACGGCGGTGCGTTGACGTCGCCGAGATAGCCGCCGAGGGGCTGTACGACCCCCTTGGTGCCGTCGGTCAGCTCGTACAGGCAGCCCAGGTCGAGGTCGACGTTGACCATGCTCTGCCCGTGGCCGAGGACCTCCGGCGGCTTGAGGGCCTTGAAGGGGTGCCGGAACAGGCTGGTGCGCTGGCTCGCGTCGAAGTCGGAGGTCCGCATCCGCCAGGAGAGGTTCACGCGCAGGTGGCCGGTGGCCGCCTCCTGCCTGGTGAGGGACACCGTCTGGTGCCGCCTGGTCAGTTCGATGGCGTTGGTCGACGCGTTGCCCGAGTCGAAGTCGGCGGCGCGCCCGCCCAGCAGTCCGTCGAAGAATCCCATTCCCGCCCCCAGGTACCCGTTGTGACGCCGACGGGGCGGCCGACCGTGCCGGCCGCCCCGTTCGAAGCGTTCCTCACCGTCCGGGCCGTCACACCCCGGAGGAGACCTCGGCCTTCTCGTCGGTGCCCTCCTCCCCCGCCGCGGCCAGAGCGCGGTTGCGGCGGACGGAGGAGAAGAAGGACCAGGCGATCAGGACGACACCGACGAGACCGGTGACGACCTCGTTGATCTCGTGCTGGATGGTGACCATGAGGATCACGGCGAGGGCGCCGATGGCGTAGTGGGCGCCGTGCTCCAGGTAGACGTAGTCGTCGAGGGTGCCCTGGCGGACCAGGTAGACCGTGAGCGACCGGACGTACATCGCGCCGATGCCGAGGCCGAGGGCCATCAGGACGATGTCGTTGGTGATGGCGAAGGCGCCGATGACGCCGTCGAAGGAGAAGGACGCGTCCAGGACCTCCAGGTAGAGGAACATGAAGAACGCGGCCTGGCCGGCCAGCACGATCGCGGGCTTCTGCTTGCCGCTGCGGGCGGCCTCTTCCTCCTCCTCGTGCTCGCGCTCCTCCTCTTCCTCCAGCTTGTCCTCGAAGTAGCCGGAGAGGCCGCCGACGACCATGTAGGTGATCAGGCCGGCGATCCCGGCGATCAGGACCGTCTGCGCCTTGTCCACGTGGGCGCCGCCGTGCTGGTGGGCGTGGGTGGCGAAGGTGAAGGACGTGATCAGCAGGACGATCAGGGCGATGCAGACCGACAGCATGTCGACCTTGCCGAGCTTGGCCAGGGGCCGCTCGATCCAGCGCAGCCACTGGATGTCCCGGTCCTCGAAGATGAAGTCGAGGAAGATCATCAGCAGGAACATGCCACCGAAGGCGGCGATCGCCGGGTGGGCGTCGGTGACCAGCTCCTGGTAGCGGTCCTTGTTGTTGAGCGCCAGGTCGACGGCCTCGATCGGGCCCATCTTGGCGCTGATCGCGACGATGACGACGGGGAAGACCAGCCGCATGCCGAAGACGGCGATGAGAACGCCGACCGTGAGGAAGATCTTCTGCCAGAAGGCGTTCATCTTCTTCAGGATCCCGGCGTTGACGACCGCGTTGTCGAAGGACAGCGAGATCTCCAGGATGGCGAGGATCGCCACGATGCCGAAGGCGGTCCACCCCCCGTAGAACGCCGCCGCGACCAGGCCGAGCGCGGTGACCGCGAACGACCAGCCGAAGGTTTTGAGAAGCACTGGCTACCCCATCGTCTGTTGGGGGCACCTCCCAGACGAAGTCTGGGGGAGGATCTCCCCGGAGTCGTACCGAGTTTTACGAAACGTTGACTCCGAAGTCTAGAGCGATGCCCCGGAGGCCCGACGCGTACCCCTGCCCCACTGCCCGGAACTTCCACTCGCCCTGATACCGGTACAGCTCGCCGAAGATCATCGCGGTCTCGGTGGAGGCGTCCTCGCTCAGGTCGTAGCGCGCCAGTTCCTGGCCGTCGGCCTGGTTGACCACGCGGATGAAGGCGTTGGAGACCTGGCCGAAGGTCTGGCCGCGCTCGTCCGCCATATGGATGGACACCGGGAAGATGATCTTCTCGCACTGCGGGGGCACCTTGGCGAGGTCGACCAGGATCGACTCGTCGTCACCCTCGCCCTCACCGGTGAGGTTGTCACCGGTGTGCTCCACGGAGCCGTCGGGGCTGGTGAGCTGGTTGTAGAACACGAACCACTCGTCGCCCAGCACCCGGTTCCCGGCGTCGCACAGCAGGGCGCTGGCGTCCAGGTCGAAGGGGGCGCCGGTGGTGGACCGGGCGTCCCAGCCGAGCCCGATCAGGACGTTGGTGAGGTTCGGTGCGGCCTTGGAGAGGGAGACATTGCCCCCCTTGGCGAGTGTGACGCCCATGATGCTGGTCCTCCCCTGGTGGTGCCTGTCTGGTTGTCCTGCGCGTCCGGCGCCGCCCGTAAACGGTGCGGCGCCGGATGGTGCAGGTGTCGTCGTGACTTCGACGGGATCAGACGTTGACGCCGAAGTCCTGTGCGATGCCACGCAGACCGGAGGCGTAGCCCTGGCCGATGGCCCGGAACTTCCACTCCGCGCCGTGCCGGTACAGCTCGCCGAAGACCATGGCCGTCTCGGTGGAGGCGTCCTCGCTCAGGTCGTAGCGGGCGATCTCCTGCCCGCCGGCCTGGTTCACGACGCGGATGAAGGCGTTGCGGACCTGGCCGAAGGACTGCTGGCGGTTCTCGGCGTCGTAGATCGACACCGGGAAGACGATCTTCTCAATGTCGGCCGGGACACCGGCCAGGTCGATCTTGATCTGCTCGTCGTCGCCCTCGCCCTCACCGGTGATGTTGTCACCGGTGTGCTCGACCGAGCCGTCGGGGCTCTTGAGGTTGTTGAAGAAGACGAAGTGCTGGTCGCTCGCGACCTTGCCGGAGTTGTTCAGCAGCAGCGCGCTCGCGTCGAGGTCGAAGTCCGTGCCGGTCGTCGTGCGCACGTCCCACCCCAGGCCGACGATGACGGCGGTCAGGCCCGGGGCCTCCTTCGTCAGCGATACGTTGCCGCCCTTGCTGAGGCTGACTCCCACGGGTCCTCCATGTGGTGTTCAGGGGCGGGGAGCCCCGTCGTGCTTCGGATATGGGATCAACGTGCCGATCCTAGTGACGGGTTCCCGCCCTCCGCAGACCCTGGAGCCGAAGATTCACAGGTGTCGGCCCGCGGGCGGCTCACAGGGTGTCGAGCGCCTTCACGTAGTCGTTCAGGTCGCGGGCGTCCGGCAGGCCGTTGACCACGGTCCACCGCACGACACCCTCCCTGTCGATGATGAAGGTGCCCCGGACGGCGCAGCCCTTGTCCTCGTCGAAGACGCCGTACGCGCGCGAGACGTTGCCGTGCGGCCAGAAATCGCTCAGCAGGGGGTATTCCAGACCCTCCTGCTCGGCGAAGACGCGCAGGGTGTGGATGGAGTCGTTGGAGACGGCGAGCAGCTGGGTGTCGCGGTCGGCGAACTTCGGCAGGTTGTCGCGCAGCTCGCACAGCTCGCCGGTGCACACGCCGGTGAAGGCGAAGGGGTAGAAGAGCAGGACCACGTTCTTCTCGCCGCGGAAGTCGGAGAGCCTCACGGTCCGGCCGTGGTTGTCCTTCAGCTCGAAGTCCGGCGCCTTGTCGCCGACCTGGATCGCCATCGTCGTGCATCCCTTCGGTGGGCTGTTCGGGTGGGAGCGTGCGGACGCTCGGGTCCACCCTACGCAGCGGGCACCGGGGCCTCACGGACGGGCCGAGCCTGCTCGGCCCGTCCGGCGGACGAGGACGGTCACCTCTTGGACTTGGCCGCCTTCGGCGTCGCCAGCCGGCTGCCGCTCCAGTCCTTGCCGACGCTGACGCTCTTCGAGGCGGTCAGGCCGGCCGTGGTGGCGGCGTCCTGGATGTCGCTCGGCTCCACGTACCCCGAACGGCCGGTCTTCGGCGTGAGGAGCAGGATGGCACCGCCCTCTTCGATGTACGTGGTGGCATCCACCAGCGCATCCGTCAGGTCGCCGTCGTCGTCACGGAACCACAGCACAACGGCGTCGGCCACGTCGTCGTAGTCCTCGTCCATGAGGTCGCCTGCGATGGTTTCCTCGATGGCCTCGCGGAGCTCCTGATCGACGTCGTCGTCGTAGCCGATCTCCTGGACCACCTGCCCGGGCTGGAACCCCAGCCTGGCGGCAGGGTTCGTCCGCTCCTCCGCGTGGTCCGCGGTCGCGCTCACGGGTTGCCTCCTGATCATTTCTTGGTGAGTATCTCAGCCACGCGCGTGCGCGAAGCATTGGCCGTAGTCCACACGGGCGGGGCGGATCGCGCAAGTACCCGGCCGTCGGGACCGTCGAAACGGTGACGATCCCGGCCGTGTCGCCGCAACTTCTGGCACCGTATCCCGTTTCCGCGGAACCCACATCACACCGATGTGCCCGGATTATGCCGTTCGGAATCATCCAGTGTTACGTCGCTCGAACAACTTTGCCAAGCACGTCACACCCCGGGCGTATCGTTGCGTTTTGACCGATGCAGACGACAGTGCGGATGACGTACGCCTTCCCGAGGTACACGATGGGGACGGTGTAGGCAGGCAGAAACTGGCCCTCTGACAGGTAAGGAACAGCGTGGCTTCCGGATCCGATCGCAATCCGATCATCATTGGCGGCCTTCCGAGTCAGGTTCCTGACTTCGATCCCGAGGAAACCCAGGAGTGGCTCGACTCCCTGGACGCCGCCGTCGACGAGCGCGGGCGGGAGCGGGCCCGCTACCTCATGCTGCGCCTCATCGAGCGCGCCCGCGAGAAGCGCGTGGCCGTGCCCGAGATGCGCAGCACGGACTACGTCAACACGATCCCCACCAAGAGCGAGCCGTTCTTCCCGGGCAACGAGGAGATCGAGCGCAGGATCCTGAACGCGACCCGCTGGAACGCGGCCGTGATGGTCTCGCGTGCCCAGCGCCCGGGCATCGGCGTCGGCGGCCACATCGCCACCTTCGCCTCCTCCGCCTCGCTCTACGACGTCGGCTTCAACCACTTCTTCCGCGGCAAGGACGAGGGCGACGGCGGCGACCAGGTCTTCTTCCAGGGCCACGCCTCCCCTGGCATCTACGCGCGCGCGTACCTGCTCGACCGGCTCACCGAGGAGCAGCTGGACGGCTTCCGCCAGGAGAAGTCGAAGTACCCGAACGGCCTGTCCAGCTACCCGCACCCGCGCTCGATGCCGGACTTCTGGGAGTTCCCGACGGTCTCCATGGGCCTCGGCCCGCTCGGCGCGATCTACCAGGCGCGGATGAACCGCTACATGGAGGCGCGCGGGATCGCGGACACCTCCAGGTCGCACGTGTGGGCGTTCCTCGGCGACGGCGAGATGGACGAACCGGAGTCGCTCGGCCAGCTGTCCATCGCGGCCCGGGAGGGCCTGGACAACCTGACCTTCGTGGTCAACTGCAACCTGCAGCGCCTCGACGGGCCGGTGCGCGGCAACGGCAAGATCATCCAGGAGCTGGAGTCGATCTTCCGGGGCGCCGGCTGGAACGTGATCAAGCTGATCTGGGACCGCACCTGGGACCCGCTGCTCGCGCAGGACCGGGACGGCATCCTGGTCAACAAGATGAACATCACGCCGGACGGGCAGTTCCAGACGTACGCCACCGAGACCGGCGACTACATCCGCCGGCACTTCTTCGGCGACGACCACCGGCTGCGCGCCATGGTCGAGAACATGACCGACGACCAGATCCTGCACCTGGGCCGCGGCGGCCACGACCACCGCAAGATCTACGCGGCCTTCAAGGCGGCCAAGGAGCACAAGGGCCAGCCGACGGTCATCCTGGCCAAGACGATCAAGGGCTGGACGCTGGGCCCGAACTTCGAGGGCCGCAACGCCACGCACCAGATGAAGAAGCTGACGGTCGACGACCTCAAGCGCTTCCGCGACCGGCTGCACCTGCCGATCTCCGACAAGGAGCTGGAGTCCGGCGCGCCGCCGTACTACCACCCGGGCCGGGACTCGGAGGAGATCCAGTACATGCACGACCGCCGCAAGGGCCTCGGCGGTTACGTGCCCACGCGCGTGGTCCGCTCCCAGCCGCTCGCCCTGCCGGACGACAAGGCGTACGCGACCGTGAAGAAGGGCACGGGCCAGCAGTCCATCGCGACGACCATGGCCTTTGTGCGCCTCCTCAAGGACCTCATGCGGGACAAGGAGATCGGCAAGCGATTCGTGCTGATCGCGCCGGACGAGTACCGCACGTTCGGCATGGACTCCTTCTTCCCGAGTGCGAAGATCTACAACCCGCTCGGCCAGCAGTACGAGTCGGTCGACCGCGAGCTGCTGCTGGCCTACAAGGAGTCGCCGACCGGCCAGATGCTGCACGACGGCATCTCCGAGGCGGGCTGCACGGCCTCGCTGATCGCCGCGGGCTCGGCGTACGCCACGCACGGCGAGCCGCTGATCCCGGTGTACGTCTTCTACTCGATGTTCGGTTTCCAGCGCACCGGCGACCAGTTCTGGCAGATGGCCGACCAGCTGGCGCGCGGTTTCGTCCTGGGTGCGACCGCGGGTCGTACGACGCTGACCGGTGAGGGTCTGCAGCACGCGGACGGCCACTCCCAGCTGCTGGCCTCCACCAACCCGGCGTGCGTGGCCTACGACCCGGCGTACGCGTACGAGATCGCGCACATCGTGCAGGACGGTCTGCGCCGGATGTACGGCAGCTCCCCCGAGCACCCGCACGGCGAGGACGTCTTCTACTACCTGACCGTCTACAACGAGCCCATCCAGCACCCGGCCGAGCCGACGAACGTGGACGTCGAGGGCATCGTCAAGGGCGTCCACAAGCTGAGCGAGGGCACGGGCGGCTCGGTCCCGGCGCAGATCATGGCGTCGGGCGTGGCGGTCCCGTGGGCCCTCGAGGCCCAGCGGATCCTCGCCGAGGAGTGGAACGTCAGGGCGGACGTGTGGTCCGCGACCTCCTGGAACGAGCTGCGCCGCGAGGCCGTGGAGTGCGAGGAGCACAACCTGCTGCATCCGGAGGAGGAGCAGCGGGTGCCGTACGTGACGCGGAAGCTGAGCGGCGCCGAGGGTCCGTTCGTGGCCGTGTCCGACTGGATGCGATCGGTTCCGGACCAGATCGCGCGCTGGGTGCCCGGGACGTACCAGTCGCTCGGCGCCGACGGCTTCGGCTTCGCCGACACCCGGGGCGCCGCGCGCCGCTTCTTCCACATCGACGCCGAGTCGATCGTCGTCGCGGTGCTGACCGAACTGGCCCGCGAGGGCAAGGTCGACCGGTCGGCGCTGAAGCAGGCCATCGACCGGTACCGGCTGCTGGACGTCACGGCGGCGGATCCGGGGGTGGCGGGCGGCGACGCGTAGCCGCTGCGCTGGGCTTCGGCCGACAAAGGGTCGTGGGGATCTGCGGGTCGGGGAGGGTTGGTCGCGCAGTTCCCCGCGCCCCTTACGGGCGCTGTCCTTACGGTTTCTTTACGATTGCGCTCATGGACCAGAGCTCGGCGCAGGTGCGGTGGGAGCGGCACACCCAGCGGCCGTTGTTGGCGCTCGCGGTGGCGTTCGCCGTCGCGTATGCGGTGCCGATCGTGGACGACTCCGCCGGTCACTCCCTGACGGCCGTCTGCACCGCGGTGGAGTGGGTGGTGTGGGGGGCGTTCGCCGTCGACTACCTGGTACGGCTGGCCCTCACCCCGCACCGGAAGGACTTCGTACGCCGGCACTGGCTCGACCTGTGCGCGGTGGTCCTGCCGCTGCTGCAACCGCTGCGGCTGCTGCGGCTGGTGTCCACGCTGATGCTGGTCGGCCGGCGGGCGCGGATGGCTCCGCAGATCCGGCTGACCACCTATGTCGTCGGGGCCGTGATCGGTCTGCTGATGTTCGGGTCGCTCGCGGTGCTGTCCGTGGAGCGGGAGTCGCCGCACGGGAACATCCGGACGCTGGGTGACGCGGTGTGGTGGTCGTTCACGACGATGACGACCGTGGGGTACGGGGATCACGCGCCGACCACCGGACTCGGGCGGATGATCGCGGTCGGGCTGATGCTGTCCGGGATCGCGCTGCTCGGTGTGGTCACCGCGAACATCGCCGCGTGGTTCATCTCGCGCTTCGAGAAGGACGACGTGGAGGAGCGGCGCCAGACGGAGGCGATCACCTCGCTGACCGAGGAGGTACGGCTGCTCCGGGCGGAGGTGGCTCGCCTGGCCGGGCACCCCGAGGAGGGGCCGGCGGCCGTGCGATCAGCGACCGCGCAGCCGCAGCCGCGAGCGCACCCCCCGCTCGACGGGGAGGGGCTGTCGGCTACAGGAGACCGTGGCCCCAGGTCGCCGCGCCCGCCAGGGCGATGATGGCCAGCAACGTGTCGATCGCACCCAGGATCAGGGCCACCAGGGCCGGGACGTTGCGGTCGTTCGACCATTTGCGGCCCATGGCCTGCCAACCGCAGAACATCGCCACCGGACCCAGCACGATGCCCAGCGCGAAGAAGCCGGCCACCGCGCAGATCGCGCCGATGATCGCGAGTGTCGCGCGGTCCGGCCCTGTCCGTTGCCACGTCCGGCCACGTGACCGGGGGTACCCGCGCGTTCCGTGCCCGAAGCCTGCCATCATCAACTCCCTGAGGTTGGCGGACAGTTCGGCTTCGGACTGCGGGTACCCCGGTTCCGCCGGGACAGACCTGCGCGCGCTGCCCCCCTCCAGCAGCGCGCGCCGCGGCCCGTCCGTCCCCCCATGCCCTGCGGAGGACTTGACCCACTGTGACCTGCGGCGCGTGCCGAGGGCGAGGGATCTTTAGCGGAGTCACCCTGATAGGGGAACTCCGCTCAGACGTGGCCGACGCCCGCGCCCGCCTCCGCGTTCGTGCCCCGCTTGGTGAGCAGCGCGACGAAGATGGCGGCCACCGCCACCCCGGCCGCGACCAGGGACGCCAGGCTCATGCCGGAGAGGAAGGTGTCGTGGGCGACCGCCGTGATCTTGGCGGCGACCGGCTCCGGCATGCCCTTCGCCACCGGGGCCACGCCGACCTGGACCGCCTCGGAGACCTTGTCCAGCTGGCCGGGGGTCAGCTTCGGCAGCCCCGCGTCGGCCCAGTTGCCCGGCAGTTCGCTGTCGACCCTGGAGGCCATCACGGCACCGAGCACCGCCGTACCGAGGCTGCTGCCGATCTGCATGGCCGCCTGCTGGAGACCGCCCGCCACACCGGACAGCTCCAGGGGCGCGTTGCCGACGATGACCTCGGTGGCGCCGACCATGACCGGCGCGAGGCCGAGGCCGAGCAGGGCGAACCAGAGGGACATGACACCGCTGCCGGTGTCGCTCTCCAGCGTCGACATGCCGTACAGCGCGACCGCGGTCACGGCCATGCCGAAAGCCAGCGGGACGCGCGGGCCGAGCTTGGTGATCGCCGAGCCGGCGAGCGGTGAGCCGATGATCATCATGCCGGTGAGCGGCAGCAGGTGCGCGCCGGCCTTGACGGGGCTCATCCCGTGGACGTTCTGCAGGTAGAACGTCACGAAGAACAGGCCGCCCATGAAGGCGATGGCCATCAGCATCATCAGTACGACGCCCGCCGACAGCGGCACCGAGCGGAACAGGCCCAGCGGGATCAGCGGTTCGGCGACCTTCGTCTCCCAGAAGGAGAAGACGGCGAAGAGCACTGCGGACGCGGCGATGAACAGCCACGTCTTGCCGTCGCCCCAGCCCCAGGTCGGGGCCTTGATGAGCGCCCAGACCAGGCAGAACATCGCGCCGGACAGCAGGGCGATGCCGAGCAGGTCGAAGGAGCGCGGGGCGTTCTCGGCGCGGTGGTCGAGCAGGATCAGCGTGCCGAGGAGCACCGCGAGGACACCGACCGGCACGTTGATGAAGAACACCGACTGCCAGTTGACGTGTTCGACGAGGACACCGCCGAGGATCGGGCCGCCCGCGGTGGACGCGCCGATCACCATGCCCCACACGCCGATGGCCATGTTCAGCTTCTCGGCCGGGAAGGTGGCCCGCAGCACGCCGAGCGCGGCCGGCATCAGCAGCGCGCCGAACAGGCCCTGGAAGACCCGGAAGACGATGACCGCGGTGATGCTGCCGGACAGCCCGATGGCGCCGGAGGCGGCGGCGAAGCCGGTCACGCCGATGAGGAAGGTCTGCCGGTGGCCGAAGCGGTCACCGAGCTTGCCCGCGGTGATCAGGGTGACCGCGAGGGCGAGGAAGTAGGCGTTCGAGACCCATTGCACGTCGGCGAAGGACGCGTTCAGGTCGTCGCGGATGGCCGGGTTGGCGATGGCCACGATGGTGCCGTCGAGGGCCGCCATCATGACCCCTACGGCGACGGTGATGAGGGTGAGCCACGGATGGCCGCGCAGGCCGGCGGCCGGGCGCTGGGGCCCCGACGCGGGTGCGTCGACGGTGGTCTGACTAGTCATGAACTCAGGCTAGTGACAGTCACTGACAGTTGACAAACAGATCCACAAGTCGGTTACTGACACGACATCGGCGCATAGGCTTCAGGGGCCGGTCAGGACGGACGCACACAGGGGAGAGAGGCCATGGAGACGCTGCGGGAGCGCAAGAAGCGGCGTACGCGGGAATCGCTGTTGCGGGCCGCTCTCGAACTGTTCACCAGCCAGGGGTACGAGCAGACCACCATCGACGAGATCGCCGAGGCCGTCGACGTCTCGCAGCGCACCTTCTTCCGCTACTTCGCGGGCAAGGAGGACGTGGCCTTCGCGGTGCAGAAGATGACGGAGGCGGCGTTCGTGGCGGCCGTACGCGCGCGTCCGCCGCACGAGGCGCCGATGAAGGCGCTGCGGCAGGCGTTCCTGGAGGGCTGGGAGACGATCCGGGAGACCGTCGAGTCGGTGGTGCCGGTCGAGCTGTACCTGCGCATGTACCGGACGATCGAGTCCACGCCCGCGCTGCTCGCCGTCCATCTGCGCCGGTCGGCGGCGACGGAGGAGACCATCGCGCGCGTGCTGGCCGAGCGGGAGGGCGTCGACGTCGACACCGACCCGCGGCCCCGGCTGGCGGTGGCCGTCTTCGGCGGGGTGATCCGGGTCAGCGAACGGCAGTGGTGCACCAGCGAGGACTTCGGCCTGGACTCCATCCGCACGCTCACCGCGTCGTACCTCGATCAGGTGGGTTCGGCGCTCACGGGACACTGGCGCACCGCCTGAGACCACCGGCGGATCGCGGGGAGATCAACGGCGGCTCACCGGCGCGGTGTTCGGTAACCGACGAAACGTGATCCCTGTCACTCGGTTACCGCGAGACCCTCTCGTTCTCCTAGTGTGTCCTCCCAGTGACTTCCTTCGACACCTCCCCGCAATTGAACGTCTGGCGCGCACTGCTGGCGCTGGCCGTCGTGTTCGTGATGCTCGCGACCACCGGCTGGACCGCCCTGCGCAGTCACCGGGAGTCGACAGCGCTGCAGGCCTCGCTCACCCGGTGGGAGCACGGCAGCATCCACGGCCTCCACCTGCCCGACCCCGAGGCCGCCCCGGCACGCCTCGCCCGCTTCTTCGGCTCGCTCACCCCGCACGAGCGCGACCGCCTCGCCCACCGCTACCCGCTCGCGGTCGGCAACATGAACGGCGCCCCCGCCTCCCTGCGCTACCGGGCCAACCGCATCGCGCTGGACCAGGCCCGCAAGGTCGAGCACCGGCGCATGCACGACAGCCGGCTCAGCTCGGCGGGCCAGCAGGACGCGGCCGACCGGATGGAGCGCTACGAGTCCCTGCTGGACCCGGACCGGCACATCCTGGCCTTCGACCCCGAGGGCTCGGGCCGGGTCGCCGAGGTGTTCGGCGATCTCGACCGCGCCGAGCGGATCTCGGTCGTCGTCCCCGGGGTCGACACCGATCTGCTCACCTTCCAGCGGACGTACCGCAAGTACAGCGCTCCGGTCGGCATGGCCGAGGCCCTGTACGCGGCCGAGCGCGCGGCCGACCCCACGACCCGCACGGCGGTGATCGCCTGGGCCGACTACACCTCCCCCGACGGGCTCGGGGTGGACGCGGCCACCGGTCTGCGCGCCGCGGAGGGCGCCCTACGGCTGAACGCGCTGCTGCGCGCCCTGCCCGGCCGGGCCCCGGTGTCGATGTTCTGTCACAGCTACGGCTCGGTGGTCTGCGGGGTCGCCGCGCACGGCATGCCCCGCCGGGTCGCCGACATAGCCGTGGCCGCGAGCCCCGGCATGCGCGTCACCCGGGCCTCCCGCCTGGGCACCACGGCCCGGGTGTGGGCCATGCGGGACGCCAGCGACTGGGTGCAGGACGTCCCGTACCTGGAGCTGGGCGGCCTCGGCCACGGCGCCGACCCGGTGTCCTCGGCGTTCGGGGCGCGGGTGCTGTCGGCCCGGGACGCCCAGGGCCACAGCGGTTACTTCCAGCCCGGCACGGACAGCCTGCGCAACCTCGCCGACATCGGCGTGGGCGCGTACGACGCGGTGACGTGCGCGCGGGAGAACGATGCGTGCCGGTCCGGTCTGTCCGGCGCGACGACGGCCGGACGCGCGTAGAAACAGCAGGAAGTGCGGTCTGCGCGGGTGGCGACGGAGGAGCACGTGCCGCATACGATGAGCCGCATGGGTGACGTACTGGCGGGTTTTCATGCCGTCTGGGAGTTCGAGTCCGACTCCGTGCTCATCCGTTACGAACGGGGGATTCGAACACCGAAGCTGTTCCAGGCGCTCGGTGAGCGCCGGATTCCGCTGTCGGCGGTCCAGGGGGTGACCCTCACCCCGGGCAGGCGCGGCACGGTCGTCCTGCGGCTGGAGCCGCGTCCCGGCGCCGATCCGCTGATGGAGGCGGCCGACGGCCAGCTCAAGGAGGGCGCCGACCCCTACCGGCTGGTGCTGCCGGCCGAGCGGGAGACCCTCGCCGAGTACTACGCGGACGAGCTGAAGGGGCTGCTGACCGAGTCCGGGCCCGCCGAGCGGCACCTGGTGGCGGCACCCGAGGCGCCGCTGCAGTTCAAGGCGTACGACGGGAAGGCGTCCTTCGACGGGACGACCGTGCAGTTCCGCTGGTCCTGGACCGGGGCGTCCTCGGCGAAGTGGAAGGCCGGCGACCAGAGCTTTCCGGTGACCGAGCTGAGCGGGGTGGAGTGGCGGTCGCCGGAGATCTTCGAGGGGCATCTGCGGCTGGTGCCCCGCGACCCGGGCTCGGCGCGGTCCGCGCAGCCGGACCAGGATCCGGCGTCGGTGGTCTTCGGCCTGGGGTACGGGCCGGTGCACGAGTCGCTGCCGTTCGCCGCCGCGGTCCTTGCGGCGGTGCGCACGCGCGGGCCGGTGCCGGTGGCACCGGCCGTGTCCCGGCGCGACCCCGCGGACATCGCCGAGCGGATCCGGCATCTCGGGGAGCTGCACCAGGCGGGCCTGGTCACCGACGACGAGTTCTCGTCGAAGAAGGCCGAGCTGCTGGCCGAGCTGTAGCTACTGCTCGCGCGCGTAGAAGCTGATCTTCCGGTCCAGGACGCCGAGGGTGTCGTGGAGCTCCGCGATCCGGGCCAGGACGTCCGTGCGGGTCGACTCCAGCAGCTGGCGGCGCTCGGCGAAGGTGTGGTCGCCCTCCCTGACCAGTTCCGCGTACCGGACCATGTCGGCCACCGGCATGCCGGTCAGCCGGAGCTTGGTGACGAAGTCCAGCCAGTCCAGGTCGCGGTTGCTGTAGCGGCGCTGGCCGGTGTGCGAGCGGTCGATGTGCGGCATCAGCCCGATCCGCTCGTACCAGCGCAGGGTGTGCGCGGTCAGACCGGTGAACGCGACGACCTCGCTGATCGTGTAGCGGTCCTGGCCGTCGGGGCGGGGATGGCGCCGCGGCGGGGCGGCGCAGATGTCGGTGGGGGTGGCGTGCTCGGTGGCTGTCTGCGTGGTCTGCATCACCGTCATGGCCCCAACGCTATGGCCTTGGAGTGCACTCCAAGCAAGCGGCTTCGGTAAGAAATCGGCACGACGCGGCCCGGGGCGGCCGTCTAGCGTGCGGCCATGAGTCTTGCACGCCGGGCCGGACCCGGGGACGCCGCCGAAGTGCTGCGACTGCGCCAGGTGATGATCGATTCCTTGTGGAGCACGGGGGGTGCCGGGCCGACCGAGTGGCACGCCGAGTCGCTGCCGACGCTGCGGGGGCGGCTCGCGGAGGAGGACGGCGACTTCGCCGCGTTCGTCGTGGAGCACCCCGGCCGGCCGGGGGTGCTGGCCGCGCTGGCGGCGGGGACGGTGGAGTACCGCATCGGCAAGGCCGGGAATCCGCACGGGCGGGTCGGGCACGTCTTCAGCGTGGCGACCGCCCCGGACGCCCGCCGGCGCGGCCACGCGCGCGCGTGCATGGAGGAGCTGCTGGCCTGGTTCCGCGCGCGGGGTGCCGGTCACGTGCTGCTCAACGCCTCGCCGGAGGCCGAGCCGCTGTACGCCTCCCTCGGCTTCACGCGGGATCCGGACCCGTCGATGCGGCTGCTGTTGTGAGCCGCATAGGCTCGGACGCATGTCGTTGCAGAGCCTGGCGCTGATCGAGAACTGGCCCGTCCCCACCGCCGCGGCGGGTGTCGTACGAGCCGACGGGACCGTCCTCGGGACGCACGGTCCCGTCGGGCACCGCTTTCCGCTGGCCTCCGTCACCAAGCCGCTGGCGGCCTACGCGGCGCTCGTCGCGTACGAGGAGGGGGCGATCGAGCTGGACGAGCCGGCCGGCCCGCCCGGGTCGACGGTGCGGCACCTGCTCGCGCACACCTCCGGGCTGGCCTTCGACGAGCACCGGGTGACGGCCGCGCCCGGCGAGCGGCGGCTGTACTCGAACGCCGGGTTCGAGCAGCTCGGGGACCACATCGCCAAGGCGACGGACATTCCGTTCGCGGAGTACCTGCGGCAGGGGGTGCTGGAGCCGCTGGGCATGGCGTCGACGTCGCTGGAGGGGTCGCCGGCGAAGGACGGGGTGTCGACGGTGGCGGACCTGCTGCGGTTCGCGGGCGAGGTGCAGGCGCCGCGGCTGCTGGACGCGCGGACGGTGGCGGCGGCGATGACGGTGCAGTACCCGGGGACGAAGGGGGTGCTGCCGGGGTACGGGCACCAGAACCCGAACGACTGGGGGCTGGGCTTCGAGATCCGCGACGGGAAGTCCCCGCACTGGACGGGGAGTTCGTCGTCGCCCCGGACGTTCGGGCATTTCGGGCAGTCCGGTACGTTCCTGTGGATCGACCCCGATGCCGGCGTGGCGGGCGTCGCCCTTACGGACCGGGCGTTCGGGCCCTGGGCGGTCGAGGCGTGGCCGGTCCTCACGGACGCGGTACTCGCGGAACTGCGCGGCTAGGCGGCCATCTCCCACAGCAGCAGCTCCGCCGGGGCCGCCGCCACCGCCTCCAGGCCCTGCGCCCCGGTGATCCGCGCCGCGTCCCCGGGGTGCAGCTCCTCCCCCGCCAGCCGGACCCCGCCCCGCACGACGTGCACGTACACGTACGCCGCGTCCGGGATCGCCGTCCGCTCACCGGGGTCCAGGCGCCGTACGTGGAGCATCGCGCCGGCCGCCGGCACCGCGTACGGCGTGGAGTCGGCGATGCCCGGGACGAGGTCGTACGAGGGGTCGCCGCCGGGCTCGCGTGGCGTCAACCACATCTGGACGAAGGTCAGCGGCACGTCCCCGTCGTTGCGTTCCACGTGCCGCACGCCCGCCGCCGCGCTCAGGTGCTGCACGTCCCCGGGCCGGACCCGGGTCTCGTGGCCCGTGGAATCGCGGTGGGTCAGCTCGCCCTCGACCACCCACGTGACGATCTCGGTGTGGCTGTGCGGGTGTTCGTCGAAACCGGAGCCGGGGGCGAGCCGCTCCTCGTTACAGGCGATCACCGCGCCGAAGCGGAGATTGTCCGGGTCGTAGTGCGGGCCGAAGGAGAAGGCGTGCCGGGTCTCGATCCCGGCCTCCGGATCCCCTCCGCGGTAGCGCTCACCGGCGCGCCGAACGTCCATCACGGCCACCACGGTAGCCCGCCCGGCACACAGGATCCGAAGAAGCGGGCAAGGGCCCACCAACGCCCACTGTCCCCACGCGCCGGCCGCGAGGGAGGCGCCCCCCGGAGGCGACCGAGCCGTCAAGCACAGACCCGGCGGCGCACGGGTCCGGCCCGATAAGGCAGTCTTGTCCCCGTGCCCGAACCCGAATCCCACAACGGTGACCCCGCAGCCCACGACGTCCACCCGCACGCCGCGACACTGAGGCGACTGGAGAAGTCCTCGGGGCGTCTCGCCGCGCAGGCGATCGCGCGCATGGACGAGTCCCTGCCGTGGTACCGGGCCATGCCCCCGGAGAACCGTTCCTGGATCGGTCTCGTCGCCCAGGCGGGCATCGCGGCCTTCACCGAGTGGTTCCGGCGCCCGGACGCGCCCCAGGCGATCTCCACGGACGTCTTCGGGACCGCGCCGCGTGAGCTGACCCGGGCCATCACGCTGCGGCAGACCGTGGAGATGGTGCGGACCACCATCGAGGTCATGGAGAGCGCCATCGACGAGGTGGCCGCGCCCGGTGACGAGAGCGTGCTGCGCGAGGCGCTGCTGGTGTACGCCCGGGAGATCGCCTTCGCCACCGCCCAGGTGTACGCCCAGGCCGCCGAGGCACGCGGTGCCTGGGACGCGCGCCTGGAGTCCCTGGTGGTGAACGCCGTGCTGAGCGGAGAGGCGGACGAGGGCGCGGTCAGCCGGGCCGCCGCGCTGGGCTGGAACTCCCCCGAGCACGTGTGCGTGGTGCTCGGGACCGCGCCCGACGGGGACAGCGAGCTGACGGTCGAGGCGATCCGGCGGGCCGCGCGCCACGCCAAGCTGCAGGTGCTCACGGGGGTGCTCGGGGACCGGCTGGTGGTCATCGCCGGCGGCAGCCCCAACCCGCTCGCCGTCGCGAAGTCGCTGATCGGCCCGTACGCCGCCGGACCGGTGGTCGCGGGTCCGGTCGTACCCGATCTGCTCGCCGCCACCCGGTCCGCGCAGGCCGCCGCCGCGGGGCTGAAGGCCTGTTCCGCCTGGCAGGACGCGCCGCGGCCGGTGCTCGCGGACGATCTGCTGCCGGAGCGGGCGATCGCGGGTGATCCGAGCGCCCGCGAGCAGCTGGTGGAGGAGATCTACAGACCGCTGGAGGAGGCCGGCTCCGCGCTCCTGGAAACCCTGAGTGTCTACCTGGAGCAGGCGAGCAGCCTGGAAGGCGCGGCGAGGATGCTCTTCGTTCACCCGAACACCGTGCGCTACCGGCTCCGACGTGTGACTGATGTCACCGGATGGTCGCCCTCGGATGTACGATCCGCGTTCACACTACGGATCGCGCTCATCCTGGGGCGTCTGGCCGATGGTGAACCCCAGACATAGGGTTTTGTCGGAGGCCCACAAAAGCCCTTCGTGTTCTTCGTCCCTGTCCTCACGGGCGGCCGTGCCCGTCCCCAAGAGAGAGTGTGAGAGTGCTCGTACTCGTCGCTCCCGGCCAGGGCGCTCAGACGCCCGGCTTCCTGACCCCCTGGCTCGAACTGCCCGGTGCCGCGGACCGCGTCGCCGCCTGGTCGGACGCCATCGGACTGGACCTCGTCCACTACGGCACCCAGGCCGATGCCGACGCCATCCGTGACACCGCGGTGGCCCAGCCGCTGCTCGTGGCCGCCGGCATCCTGTCCGCCGCGGCACTCGGTGACATGTCCGAGATCGCTCCCGGCGCGGTCGCGGGTCACAGTGTGGGTGAGATCACCGCCGCCGCCTTCGCGGGTGTCCTGGACGACACGGCCGCCCTCGGTCTCGTCCGCACCCGGGGTCTGGCGATGGCCGACGCCGCCGCGGTCACCGAGACCGGCATGGCGGCGCTGCTCGGCGGGGACCCCGAGGTGACCCTCCCGCACCTGGAGAAGCTGGGCCTGACCCCGGCGAACATCAACGGCGCGGGCCAGATCGTCGCCGCCGGCACGCTGGAGCAGCTGGCCGCGCTGGCCGAGGACAAGCCCGAGGGCGTCCGCAAGGTCGTCGCGCTGAAGGTGGCCGGCGCCTTCCACACCGGCCACATGGCGCCCGCGGTGGACACCCTGGCCGAGGCCGCGGCGAAGCTGTCGCCGGCCGACCCGAAGGTGCCCTACGTCTCCAACAAGGACGGCCGGACCGTCGCGTCCGGAGCCGAGGTGCTCCAGCGGCTGGTCGGCCAGGTCGCCAACCCGGTGCGCTGGGACCTGTGCATGGAGACGTTCAAGGAGCTGGGCGTCACCGCGCTCGTCGAGGTGTGCCCGGGTGGCACGCTGACCGGCCTGGCCAAGCGCGCCCTGCCCGGCGTGAAGACGCTGGCGCTGAAGACCCCCGACGACCTCGACGCGGCCCGCGCTCTCCTCGCAGAGCACACCGGCGCCTAAGGAGCCGTACATGGCGAAGATCAAGCCCAGCAAGGGCGCCCCGTATGCGCGCATCCTCGGCGTCGGCGGCTACCGGCCGACCCGGGTGGTGCCCAACGAGGTGATCCTGGAGAAGATCGACTCCTCCGACGAGTGGATCCGCTCGCGTTCCGGTATCGAGACCCGGCACTGGGCCGGTCCCGAGGAGACCGTGGCCGCGATGGCGATCGAGGCCTCCGGGAAGGCGATCGCGGACGCCGGCATCGACGCCGAGCAGATCGGCGCGGTGGTCGTCTCGACCGTCTCGCACTTCAGCCAGACCCCGGCCGTCGCCACGGAGATCGCCGACAAGCTGGGCACGGACAAGGCCGCCGCCTTCGACATCTCGGCCGGCTGCGCGGGCTTCGGCTACGGCCTGACGCTCGCCAAGGGCATGGTGGTGGAAGGTTCCGCCGAGCACGTGCTCGTGATCGGCGTGGAGCGGCTGAGCGACCTGACCGACCTGGAGGACCGGGCGACCGCGTTCCTGTTCGGTGACGGCGCCGGCGCGGTCGTGGTCGGCCCCTCGAACGAGCCGGCGATCGGCCCGACCGTGTGGGGCTCGGAGGGCGACAAGTCCGAGACCATCAAGCAGACCGTCTCCTGGGACCGGTTCGCCATCGGCGACGTCTCCCAGCTGCCCGTGGACAGCCAGGGCAACATCAAGTTCCCTGCGATCACGCAGGAGGGCCAGGCGGTGTTCCGCTGGGCCGTGTTCGAGATGGCGAAGGTCGCCCAGCAGGCGCTGGACGCGGCCGGAATCACCGCGGACGACCTGGACGTCTTCATCCCGCACCAGGCCAATGTGCGGATCATCGACTCGATGGTGAAGACACTGAAGCTGCCGGAGCACGTCACGGTCGCCCGTGACATCCGCACCACCGGCAACACCTCGGCCGCCTCGATCCCGCTCGCGATGGAGCGGCTCCTGGCGACCGGGGAGGCGAAGAGCGGCGACACCGCGCTCGTCATCGGATTCGGGGCGGGTCTCGTCTACGCCGCCACGGTCGTTACCCTCCCCTAGGCACTCCGTGCCGGATCATGCGGTCCGGCAGGGGGACAACTGCCACAAACCGTCTGGAATATCTAAGAAGGAGCGCCTGACATGGCCGCCACTCAGGAAGAGATCGTCGCCGGTCTCGCCGAAATCGTGAACGAGATCGCCGGCATCCCGGTTGAGGACGTCCAGCTGGACAAGTCCTTCACCGACGACCTGGACGTCGACTCGCTGTCCATGGTCGAGGTCGTCGTCGCCGCCGAGGAGCGCTTCGACGTGAAGATCCCGGACGAGGACGTCAAGAACCTCAAGACCGTCGGCGACGCGACCGACTACATCCTCAAGCACCAGGCCTGAGCCACCCCCTAGGCCACAGGCTGCAAGGCCCCGCCACCCGGCGGTGGCGCCGTAATCCCCGCTGACGCGGGGGTAGTCCTCCCGTATCCGTTGGAGAAAGAATTCCCGTGAGCCCGACCAATCGCACCGTGGTCGTCACCGGTATCGGCGCAACCACACCGCTGGGTGGCGACGCAGCCTCGACCTGGGAGGCCCTCCTCGCCGGCACGTCCGGCGTCGGCCCCCTGGAGCAGGAGTGGGCGGCCCAGCTGCCGGTCCGTATCGCCGCGCAGATCGCCGTCGAGCCGGGCGAGATCATCCCCCGCCCGCAGGCCCGCAAGCTGGACCGGTCCGCGCAGTTCGCGCTGATCGCCGCTCAGGAGGCCTGGAAGGACGCCGGTTTCACCGCCAAGGCCGGTGAGGACGCGTCCGTGAACCCCGACCGTCTCGGTGCCGTCATCGCCTCCGGCATCGGCGGCGTGACGACCCTGCTGGACCAGTACGACGTGCTGCGGGAGAAGGGCGTCCGCCGCGTCTCCCCGCACACCGTGCCGATGCTGATGCCCAACTCCCCGGCGGCCAACGTCGGGATCGAGCTGGGTGCGCGCGCCGGTGTGCACACCCCGGTCTCGGCCTGCGCCTCGGGCGCGGAGGCCATCGGGTACGCGATCGAGATGATCCGCACCGGGCGTGCGGACGTGGTCGTGGCCGGTGGCACCGAGGCCGCCATCCACCCGCTGCCGATCGCCGCGTTCGGCAACATGATGGCGATGTCCAAGAACAACGACGACCCGCAGGGCGCCTCGCGTCCCTACGACGCCGGCCGGGACGGTTTCGTGCTCGGCGAGGGCGCCGGTGTGATCGTCCTGGAGTCCGAGGAGCACGCGAAGGCCCGCGGCGCCCGGATCTACGTGGAGGCGGTCGGTCAGGGCATCTCCGCCGACGCCCACCACATCACGCAGCCCGAGCCGTCCGGCAACGGCATCGCGCACGCGCTGCAGAACCTGCTGGACAACACCGACCTGAAGCCGGCCGAGGTCGTGCACGTGAACGCGCACGCCACGTCCACGCCGCAGGGTGACGTCGCCGAGATCAAGGCGCTGCGCAAGGTGTTCGGCGACGACGTCGACCACATGGCGATCTCCGCGACGAAGTCGATGACCGGTCACCTGCTGGGCGGTGCCGGTGGTGTGGAGACCGTCGCGTCGATCCTGGCGCTGGTGAACCGTACGGCGCCGCCGACGATCAACGTGGAGAACCTCGACCCCGAGGTCAACGCGGACGTCGTCGTCGGTGAGGCGCGGGCTCTCCCCGAGGGCCGTATCGCCGCGCTGAACGACTCGTTCGGCTTCGGCGGGCACAACGTGGTGCTGGCGTTCCGGACGATCTGAGTCCCGTGACGTCGAACGGCCCGGCCTCCCGTGGTGGAGGCCGGGCCGTTCGCCGTATGCGGTGCGGGTTCGTCGCCGGTTGCGGCTGCGTCGTGGCCGGTCGCGCGGTTCCCGCGCCCCTCGGGCCGGCTACACCACCTGGTGCAGCCAACGCACCGGTGCGCCCTCGCCCGCGTACCTGAAGGGTTCGAGCTCGTCGTCCCACGGCTTTCCGAGGAGCTTGGACAGCTCCGCTTCCAGATCCGTCTCCCCGCGCTGGCTGCGCAGCAGGGCCGCGCGCAGGCGGTCCTCGGGGATCAGGATGTCACCGTGGATGCCGGTGACGGCGTGGAAGATGCCGAGGTCGGGGGTGCAGCTGTAGCGCTCGCCCTCGGCGGTGGGGCAGGGCTCGGCGGTGACCTCGAAGCGCAGCAGGTGCCAGCCGCGCAGCGCGGAGGCGAGTTTGGAGGCCGTGCCGGCCTCGCCCTGCCAGGAGAACTCCGAGCGCCAGGTGCCCGGGGCCGCGGGCTGCCGGATCCAGTCGAGGTTGACGCGCGTGCCGAGCACCCCCGCGACGGCCCACTCGACGTGCGGGCACAGCGCGCGCGGCGCGGAGTGCACGTACAGAACTCCACGTGTCGTCACCGGAACCTCCGGGCAGAGCGGGACATCTTGCGGACTGGCTGGGCGGCAGTGGCGCGACGGCCGCGTTGATGGCGAGGCTACCCTGCGGCGGCGCAAGGAGTGTGACGTACCGTCGGTCCCGGTGCCAGGAAACCGCCGCCATTCACCCAGGGGGACGCTTGTACGGGGGTGCGCCGTTCCCGGAGGCGGGGCCGGGAACCCCGGCACGTTGTTATGGGAGGGAAGTGCCGACCGTCGAGCGAGGGGAACAGCAGGGATGCGGAAGCGAACCCACCGTGTGCGGGCCGGCCTCGCCGTCGTGGCGGCCGTGGTGCTGGGCGCCGCCGGCTGTGCCGGGGCGCGGGGCACGTGCCGGCCCCGAAGCGCACCAAGCCGCCC
>NZ_JBEYXJ010000069.1:0-46760 GCF_040645015.1 Streptomyces sp. NPDC046881
GTTGTCGTCGGTCCTCGACGCTCCGCGTCGACTCCCTCCTCCGCCTTGCAGCTGCACGCACCAAGCCCCGCTCGGGTCGGCCAGGTGGCGCGGTCCCTCGGGGCCGGCCTGATCCGGAAGAAAGACCCTAGACCTGCGCCGGCTGCGGCTCTTCGGAGGCCTTGGCCGTCGGCTGCCGCTTCGCCGCCCGCTTCTTCGCCCTGCGCTCCTTGCGCAGCTCCAGCATCGCGTAGAGCGTCGGGACGAGGAGCAGGGTCAGCAGGGTCGAGGTGATCAGGCCGCCGATGACGACCACGGCCAGCGGCTGGGCGATGAAGCCGCCCTCGCCGGTGACGCCCAGGGCCATCGGGAGCAGGGCGAAGATGGTCGCCAGCGCCGTCATCAGGATCGGCCGCAGCCGGTGCCGGCCGCCCTCGACGACGGCCTCCACCACGCCGTGGCCCTGCGCCCGGTACTGGTTGATCAGGTCGATCAGCACGATCGCGTTGGTCACCACGATGCCGATCAGCATCAGCATGCCGATCATCGCGGGCACGCCCATCGGGGTGCCGGTGGCGACCAGCAGGCCGATCGCGCCCGTCGCCGCGAACGGGATGGAGACCAGCAGGATCAGCGGCTGGGCGAGCGAGCGGAACGTCGCGACCAGCAGCATGAAGACGATCGCGATGGCCGCCAGCATGGCCAGGCCCAGGTTCTTGAACGCGTCGTCCTGGTCGGAGCTGACACCGCCGATCTCGGCCGTGGCGCCCGCCGGGAGCTTCAGGGCCTTGATCTTCGTCTGCAGCTTGCTGCTGATCGCACCCGTGTTGTCACCGGTCGGCCGGGCCGTGACGGTGGCCGCGCGCTGCCCGTCGATGCGGGTCATGGACACCGGGCCGTCCACCAGCCGCACCGTGGCGATGCCGGCGAGCTTCACCGGGCCGAGGCGCAGCCTCTTCAGCTGGGCCAGCGTGGTCGCGGGCTTCGCCGACCGTACGACGACGTCCCGCTCGGTGTCGTCCAGGATCGCCTTGGCCGCCGTCGTCCCGCGCACGGCCTGCGCCACCGCGGCGCCCAGCTTCTGGTCGTCGAACCCGGCCGCCGCCGCCTTGGCGTTGGCCCTGACGGAGATCCGCGGCACGCTCCGCGCGAGGTCGCTGCTGACGTCCGTGACGTGGTCGAGGCCGGCGACCGTGGAGCGGACCTGCTCCGCCGCCGTCCGCAGCGCCCGCGGGTCGGACGCCTTGACCACGACGCTCAGGTCCTGGTTGCCGAAGCCGTCACCGGCCGACACGGTGGTCGTACCGATGCCTTCGAGCTTCTTCAGGCCGTCCTCCAGGTGCTTTTGCACCTCGTCGTAGGACGCGGAGTCCTCGAGCATCACCTGGTACGACGCCTGGTTGGTGTCGGTGCCGCCGCCGAAGGCCGCCATGAAGCCGGAGGAGCCGACGGTGACCTGGTAGTCCTTCACGCCCTCGGTGGAGGCGAGCAGCTTCTCGACCTTCTTCGCCTGCGCGTCGGTGGCGGCCAGGCTGGTGCCGGGCTTCAGCTTCTGCTTGACGGTCAGGACCTCCTGGTCGCCCTGGTCGAAGAAGTTCGTCTTCAGCAGGCCGGACATGCCGAAGGTGACGACCAGGACGACGATCGCCAGAGCCACGCTGGTGAGGCGGCGGCGGGTCGCGAAGCGCAGGACGGGGACGTAGGCGCGCTGCAGGCGGCTGCCGGCCTCCTTCTCCTCGGCCTTGCGGCGGGCCTCGGCCGCGTCGCCCGGGGTGCCCTTCGGGGCGCGCAGGAACCAGTACGACAGCACCGGCACCACCGTCAGCGACACCAGCAGGGAGGCCAGCAGGGCCGCCGTCACCGTGATGCTGAACGAGCCGAACAGGGCGCCCACCATGCCGCCGACCAGGCCGATCGGCAGGAACACGGCGACCGTGGTGAGGGTGGAGGAGGTGACCGCGCCGGCCACCTCGCGCACCGCGGTGAGGATGGCCTCCTTGCGCTCCTCGCCGTAGCCGAGGTGGCGCTTGATGTTCTCCAGGACCACGATCGAGTCGTCGACGACGCGGCCGACGGCGATGGTCAGCGCGCCCAGCGTCAGCATGTTCAGCGACAGGTCGCGCATCCACAGCACGAGCAGCGCGAGGACCACGGACAGCGGGATGGACACCGCGGTGACCAGGGTGGAGCGGACCGAGGCCAGGAAGACCAGGATCACCAGGACGGCGAAGAGCAGGCCGAGCGCGCCCTCCGTGGTCAGGCCCTTGATGGACTTGGACACGGCCGGGCCCTGGTCGCTGACGACGGTGAGCCGCGCGCCGGAGCCGAGGTCCGCGCGCAGGCCGGGCAGCTTGTCCTTGACCGCCTCGGAGATGGAGACCGCGCTGCCGTCGTGGTCCATCGTGACGTTGACGGCGAGGCTGGGCCGGCCGTCGGTGCGGGTGATGGAGTCGGCCGGGGCCGGCCGTTCCCGCACGGTGGCCACGGACCCGAGGCGCACCGGCTTCCCGGCGCCCTCGCCGGTGACCCTCAGGTCCTCGATCTGCTTGAGCGAGGTGAAGCCGCCGCCGACCTGGACGGTGCGGTTCGCGCCGTCCTCGTCGAAGGAGCCGGCCGGGACGGTCGCGCCGCCCGCCTGGAGGGCCTGGCCGAGGGCGGCGGGGGTGAGGCCGGCCCGGGCGAGCTTCGCGTCGTCCGGGGTGACGGTGACCTGGAGGTCGCGCACGCCCATGACCTGGACGCGGCCGACGCCGTCGATGCCCTTCAGCGCCGGTACGACGGTGGTGTCGAGCTGGTCGGCGAGGGCCTGCTGGTCCTTGTCCGAGGTGACGGCGAGGACCACGGTCGGCATGTCGTCCGTGGAGCCGGAGACGACCTGCGGGTCGACGTCGTCCGGGAGCCGGTTGCGGGCCCGGTTCACGGCCTGCTGGACGTCGGAGACGATCCGGTCGGTGTCGTTGCCGTAGTCGAAGGACGCCATGATCACGGCGTTGCCCTCGCTCGCGGTGGAGGTGACTCCGGTGACGCCGTCGACGCCCTGGAGGTTGTCCTCGATCGGCTCGACGACCTGCTTCTCGACCACGTCGGGCGAGGCGCCCTGGTACGGCGCGATGACCGACACCATGGGCAGTTCGATGGTGGGCAGCAGCTGCTGCTTGATCTGGGGTATCGCGATCAGCCCGAAGGCGAGCGCGATGATCGACACGAGCCCGACGAGGGCCCGTTGGGCGAGGCTGAATCTGGACAGCCAGGACATGGGTCAGGGTCTCTCTTCTGTGAGCGGCAGAAGCGGCAAGGACGCAGGTGAGCGCCCACTCGACCACCCTGAGCCATGCCGGGGGCCCGTTCCGTAGGCCCCAGGTCCCGTTCCTTTACCGGGCCCCTACTCCACGCGCAGTACGCGGGGGTGGAGATCACTCCATCCTCGGACGGACCAGCCCCGACTCGTACGCGATCACGACGAGCTGCGCCCGGTCCCGCGCGCCCAGCTTGGCCATGGCCCGGTTGACGTGCGTCTTCACCGTCAGCGGGCTGACCGCCAGGCGTTCGGCGATCTCGTCGTTGGAGTGGCCGCCGGCTACCTGGACGAGGACCTCCCGCTCCCTGCCGGTGAGCGCGCCGAGCCGCTCGGAGCGGGCCGGGTCACGGCCGTCGCCGTCGCCGCCCTGGGCGAGGAAGCGGGCGATCAGGCCCTTGGTGGCGGCCGGGGACAGCAGCGCCTCGCCGCCGGCCGCGACCCGGATGGCGTTCAGCAGTTCCTCGGGCTCGCTGCCCTTGCCGAGGAAGCCGGAGGCGCCGGCCCGCAGCGCCTGGACGACGTAGTCGTCGACCTCGAACGTGGTCAGGATGACCACGCGGACCTGCGCGAGGGAGGGGTCGGCGCTGATCAGCCGGGTCGCGGCGAGACCGTCGGTGCCGGGCATCCGGATGTCCATGAGGACGATGTCGGGACCGTGCTCCCGGGCGAGCCGGACCGCCTCGGCGCCGTCGGAGGCCTCCCCCACCACCTCCATGTCGGACTCGGAGTCGACCAGCACCCGGAACGCGCTGCGCAGCAGTGCCTGGTCGTCGGCGAGCAGGACACGGATGGTCATACGGGCTCCCCCTGGGCCGTCGTCGTCTTGACCGGCAGGATCGCATGGACCCGGAAGCCGCTCCCGTAGCGGGGGCCGGTGGTCAGGGTGCCGCCGAGGGCGGTGACCCGCTCGCGCATGCCGAGCAGCCCGTGCCCGCCGCCGGCCTGCGGCGCGCCGGCCGTGCCCGAGCCGTCGTCCAGCACGGTGATCTCCAGGTGGGGGCCGACCCGTACGACGCTCACCTCGGCCTCGGCGTCGGGGCCCGCGTGCTTCTGCACGTTGGTGAGGGCCTCCTGGACGATCCGGTAGGCGGCCAGGTCGACGGCGGCCGGGAGCTCGGCGCCCTGGTCGGCGCGGGCCACGGCCACCGGCAGGCCCGCGCTGCGGAAGGTGTCGGCCAGCTCCTCCAGGCGGCTCAGGCCGGGGGCCGGTTCGGTGGGGGCCTCCGGGTCGCCGGACTGGCGGAGCAGGCCGACGGTGGCACGGAGTTCGTTCAGCGCGCTGCGGCTGGCCTCCCGGACGTGCGCGAGGGCCTCCTTGGCCTGGTCGGGCCGCTTGTCCATGACGTGGGCGGCGACGCCGGCCTGCACATTGACCAGGGCGATGTGGTGCGCGACGACGTCGTGCAGGTCGCGGGCGATCCGCAGCCGCTCCTCGGCGACCCGGCGGCGCGCCTCCTCCTCCCGGGTGCGTTCGGCGCGTTCCGCGCGGTCCCGCATGGCCTGCACCACCGCGCGACGGCTGCGTACGGCGTCCCCCGCGGTGGCGCCGATGCCGGTCCAGGCGAGCACGCCCAGGTTCTCCTGGGCGTACCAGGGCAGCGGGCCGGCGAGCATGGCGGCGGCGGTCAGCACGGTCATGGTGAGCAGGCCGAGGCGCCAGGTGGTGGGGCGGTCGGTGGTCGCGGCCACGGTGTAGAGGGCGACGACGGCGGACATCGCGACCGGGGCGCGCGGGTCGCCGGTGAGGAACTCGAGGAGGGACACCGTGCCGGTGACGGCCAGGACCGTGCGCGGGGTGCGGCGGCGGAAGACGAGCGCCGCCGCGCCGGCCAGCATCAGCAGCAGGCTGAGGGCGTCGGGGACCCGCAGCTCCCAGGTGACGCCCTGTTCGCCCCGGGGCACGGCGAAGGTGCCGGCGATCATGCAGGCCAGCACGCCCGCCGCGAGGGCCGCGTCCAGGGCGAGGGGGTGTGCCTTGAGGCCGCACCGGGCGCGTTCGAGAGTGCTCACGGAGGAACAGTACGGTTCCGGCACCGGGCGGCGACGGCAGAAGGGGTTTCCGGGCGGCCGGGGGCTCAGCCGGGGATCAGCCCGTCGTCGCTCAGCAGTTCCCGGACCTCCTCCAGCGTCGCGTCGGCCGACGGCAGGATCAGGTCGGACGGCTCCAGCGAGGCGTCGGGCAGCGGCGTGCCGAGTCGGCGGACGGCGTCCAGGAGGGCGCCGAGGGTGCGGCGGAAGCCGTCCCCGTCGCCGCTCTCCATCTCGGCCAGCAGCTCGTCGTCCAGCTCGTTCAGTTCGGTGAGGTGGGTGTCGTCCAGTCTCACCTGGCCCTCCCCCATGATCCGTACGATCATGTCGGCCTCCTCGGCTCGGGCCCCGGCGCCGCCTACTGCTTGTCGAAGCGCGGGGTGTCCTGCGGCTGCTGCTGGGACTGCCCCTGACCGGTGCCGCCCTCGATGGCCTGCTGCGGGGAGCCGCCGGCGAGCTCGGCCTTCATGCGCTGCAGTTCCAGCTCTACATCCGTACCACCGGAGAGCCGGTCCAGCTCGGCCTGGATGTCGTCCTTGTGCATGCCGGACTGGTCGTCCAGGGCGCCGGAGGCGAGCAGTTCGTCGATGGCGCCGGCCCGGGCCTGGAGCTGGGCGGTCTTGTCCTCGGCGCGCTGGATGGCCAGGCCGACGTCGCCCATCTCCTCGGAGATGCCGGAGAAGGCCTCGCCGATGCGGGTCTGGGCCTGGGCGGCGGTGTAGGTGGCCTTGATGGTCTCCTTCTTCGTACGGAAGGCGTCCACCTTGGCCTGGAGGCGCTGGGCCGCCAGGGTGAGCTTCTCCTCCTCGCCCTGGAGGGTCGCGTGCTGCGTCTCCAGGTCCGTGACCTGCTGCTGGAGAGCGGCCTTGCGGGACAGCGCCTCGCGGGCCAGGTCCTCCCGGCCGAGCGCGAGCGCCTTGCGGCCCTGGTCCTCCAGCTTCGACGACTGCTGCTGGAGCTGGTTGAGCTGGAGCTCCAGGCGCTTGCGGGAGGTGGCCACGTCCGCCACGCCACGGCGGACCTTCTGCAGCAGCTCCAGCTGCTTCTGGTACGAGTAATCGAGGGTCTCGCGCGGGTCCTCGGCCCGGTCAAGGGCCTTGTTCGCCTTCGCGCGGAAGATCATCCCCATACGCTTCATGACACCGCTCATGGGCTTCGCGCGCCCCCTTCTGACGGACTCCAGCTCACCGATCCTGCGACAGGACCCACAGTACGGGCCCTGCTTCCATTACCGCACCGTTCGCGGGGTGATGCGCTCATCCCCGAGGACGACTGCGGACCGCTCCGCTCCGGCGTGAGGAGTAGGTGATCCACCCTGAAGACGTCCGGCGTTGCCGGATCGTTCCCCACCGGACTGGGGTCCATGCCGGTGCAGCCCTTACCCTTGGGTTTTGTGTTCCGTAGCCGTGCCAAGGAAGAGAAGGCCCCCGCCGACAAGGCGGTGGTGACCGACTCCAAGCAGCCCCGTGACCCGCAGGCCCCCAAGGGCAGGCCCACGCCCAAGCGCAGTGAGGCCCAGTCCCAGCGCCGCAGCGTCGCCCACACGCCGACCAACCGCAAGGAGGCAGCCAAGCGCCAGCGCGAGGAGCGGCGGCGGGCGCTGGAGCGGCAGCGCCAGGCGCTGGCCGGCGGCGACGAGCGCTACCTGCCCGCCCGGGACAGGGGCCCGGTCCGGCGGTTCGCCCGGGACTGGACGGACTCGCGGTTCAACGTGGCGGAGTTCTTCCTGCCGCTCGCCGTGGTCATCCTGGTGCTGAGCGTGGTGCGGGTGCCCGCGATCCAGAGCATCGCGCTGCTGCTGTGGCTGGTCGTGATCGTGCTGATCGTGCTGGACTCGGCGTTCAGCGGCTTCCGGCTGAAGAAGCGGCTCAAGGAGCGCTTCCCGGACGAGAACACCCGCGGCGCGGTCGCCTACGCCCTGATGCGGTCCCTCCAGATGCGCCGGCTTCGGCTGCCGAAGCCGCAGGTCAAGCGCGGAGAGCGGCCCTGAGCGCTGACGCTTTCACCGGGGGCGCGGCCGAGGCCCGGCCGGACAGGCTGGGCGGCCTGCGGGATGTCGTGAGCCAGGAGCTGGTGGCGCGGCAGCTGGACGAGCAGATAGCCGGGCGGTTCCCGGTCGGGCGGCGGCTGCGGGTGCTCGACGTGGGGATGGGCCGGGGCGCGCAGGCGCTGCGGCTGGCCCGGCTCGGCCACCAGGTGACCGGGGTCGAGCAGGACGCGACGATGATCGCCGCCGCCCGGGAGGCCGTGGCCCGGGAGCCGGAGGGCATCCGGGAGCGGGTCCGGCTGGTGCAGGGCGACGGGCGGGACACCGGCGTGCACTTCCTGCCGGGCAGCTTCGACGTGGTGCTGTGCCACGCCGTACTGATGTACGTCGAGGAGCCCGATCCGCTGGTGGCGGGCCTGGCCCGGATGCTGGCCCCCGGCGGTCTGCTCTCCCTTCTGGTCCGCAACGGCGACGCGCTCGCCATGCGGCCGGGCCTGACCGGCGACTGGGCCGGCGCCCTGGCCGCCTTCGACACCACCGCGTACCGCAACCGTCTCGGTCGGGACGTCCGCGCCGACCGCCTGGCCTCCCTGACCGCCACGCTCGCCGGTATCGCCGCTCCGCTGCACGCCTGGTACGGCGTCCGGGTCTTCACGGACACGGCGGCGGACGACGCGGCGGTACCCGACGACCTGCGGACGCTGCTCGCGGTGGAGGAGCGGGCCGGGCGCACGGACCCCTACCGCGGGGTGGCGGCGCTGCTGCATCTGTGCGGGGTACGCGGCTGAGCCCGTTCGGCGCAACGGCGCGGGACGGATGATCACCCGGCGGTGAGACTCGGGGCATGGACGCTTCCCGTATCCGTGCGCGCGCCCCGCGGACGGCCGTCCGCGCCGCCGCGCTGGCGTGCTGCGCGGCCCTCGCCGCCGGCTGCACCGTCCCCGCCGCCCCGGCCGGGCGGGACGCCCCGGCGACGGCTCCGGCGGGCACCGGGGCGGCCGTGCCGATGGCCGCGAGCGACCTGCAGAGCCAGTACCAGAGGGTCATCAGGGAGGTGCTGCCGTCGGTCGTGCAGATCCAGGCGAGCCACGAGCTGGGCTCCGGGGTGGTGTACGACGGCAACGGACACATCGTCACCAACGCGCACGTGGTCGGGTCGGAGAAGACCTTCCAGGTGACCACGGCCAGCAACGAGGAGCCGCTCACCGCGAGCCTGGTCTACTCCTACCCCGAGCAGGACCTGGCCGTGATCCGGCTGGACCGGGCGCCGGACGGGCTGAAGCCGGCGGTGTTCGGGAACTCCGACAAGGTGGAGGTCGGCCAGATCGTGCTGGCGATGGGGTCCCCGCTGGGGCTGTCGTCCAGCGTGACCCAGGGCATCGTCTCGGCGACCGGACGGACCGTCAGCGAGGGCAGCACGCAGGGCGGTACGGGCGCGACGATCGCGAACATGGTGCAGACGTCGGCCGCGATCAACCCCGGCAACAGCGGCGGCGCCCTGGTCGACCTCGACGGGCAGGTGATCGGCATCCCGACCCTCGCGGCGGCCGATCCGGGCCTCGGCGGCAGCGCGGCGCCGGGCATCGGATTCGCGATCCCGGCGTCGATGGTGCGGACGATCGCCGACCAGATCGTCAGGCACGGCAAGGTCGTCGACTCCGGACGGGCGGCCCTCGACATCACCGGGCGGACCGTCGTGGACGACCGCTACCAGCCGGTCGGGGTGGCGGTGGTCAGCGTCCAGGCCGGCGGCGCGGCCGAACGGGCGGGCCTGCGGCCCGGGGACATCATCACCAGGGTGGGTGACGAGCCCATCACCACCATCACCTCGCTCGCCGAGGCGCTGGCGGCCGACAGGCCGGGCCGGCGGACGGCGGTGACGTACCTGCGCGACGGCGCGGAGAAGACGGTCCAGGTGACGCTGGGCGAGCAGTGAGGAGGTGAGGAGGGCGGCCCCGCGGCCCCCTCCCCGCCTCCTCGTCCCGCCGGTGGCCTCAGGCGTCCGCCTGCAGGCTCATCGGCCCGTAGATCTCGGTGGTCTCCTCGAACAGCCGCACCTGGTCGGCCCCGCCCTCCAGCAGCGCCTTCCAGTGTTCGCCGATCCAGGACTCGGCGTCGCCCTGGGTGGTGAACTCCTCGGGCTGCACGGCCGGCTGGACCTCCGTCCCGTCGGCCTTCTCGAACCGCCACGTCCATGCCGTCATGTGGGCCTCCTTTGATCCAACACCTGCCGAGAGCCTAGCCGGAAGCGCAAGACCTGCTCAGAGAGGTGAAAATCGATCTGTGGACATCACTCTGCTCGGTACCGGCGCCCCCGCGGGACTGCCTCGCCCCGACTGTTCCTGTGCCGCCTGTGCGACCGCGCTCGGGCCGGACGCGCGGGCCGCGACCGCGGTGCTGGTGGACGGCGCGCTGCTGCTCGACCTGACACCGGGTGCGGCCTTCGCGGCGGCGCGCGCCGGCCATTCGCTGGGCGGGGTGCGGCAGGTGCTGCTGTCGCACCCGCACGACGGTCCCGCGGTGGAGGTGCCGGCCGGGCTGCCGCAGCCCGGCCGAGTGCCGGACGGCCGGGAGTTGGCGCTGCTGACGGGGCATCGGGTGCGGGCGGTGGCGATGGACGCGGGCGGCACCGGGTACGCGGTGACCGGGCCGGACGGGCAGCGGCTGCTGTACCTGCCGCCGGGCGGGGCGCCGGCCGGTCTGGAGGAGGCCACGGCGGAGTCGTACGACATGCTCCTCGCGGACGTCGTCGGGCGGCCCGACGCGCTCGCCCGGCTCCGCGCGGTGGGCTCGGTCGGGCCGACGACGGACGTGCTCGCGGTCCACCTGGACCACGACGTGCCGCCCGGCGCGGAGTTGCGGCGCCGGCTCGCGGCGGCCGGGGCGCGGGCGGTGCCGGACGGTACGACGCTGGTGGTCGGGGCGTACGAGGACGTGCCGGACGTGCCGCGGCGGACACTGGTGCTGGGCGGGGCGCGCTCGGGCAAGTCGGTGGAGGCGGAGCGGCGGCTGGAGGCCTTCCCGGACGTGCTGTACGTGGCGACGGGCGGCACGCGGGGCGGGGACACCGAGTGGGCGGCCCGGGTGGCCGCGCACCGGGAGCGGCGGCCGGGGTCGTGGCGTACGACGGAGACGACGGACCTGGTGCCGCTGCTGGCCGCGGACGGGCCGCCGCTGCTGATCGACTGTCTGTCGCTGTGGCTGACCGATGTCATGGACTCCGTGGGGGCGTGGGACGACGCGGAGTGGGCGGGCGGCGGCGAGAAGGCGCTGCGGGAGCGGGTGCGGGAGCTGGCGTCGGCGGTGCGCGCGACCCGTCGGACCGTGGTGGCGGTGTCCAACGAGGTCGGTTCCGGGATCGTCCCCGCGACGGCCTCCGGGCGGCGGTACCGGGACGAACTGGGGCGGCTGAACGCGGCGTTCGGGGCGGAGTGCGAACAGGTGCTGCTGGTCGTCGCCGGGCAGGCGCTGGTGCTCAGGGGGTGAGCTGCTTGCGGGCCACGATCCGGTACGCGTTGGAGAAGCGGGTGCGGCGGAAGAGGGGGGCGAGGACGTGGTCCAGTGCCGCGGCCACGTCCAGGAGGGGGCTCGCCGCGAGCTGGAGCAGCGGGGGCGCGGGGGCCAGGGAGAGGGCGACGGCGGCGGTGAGGTCGTAGGGCACGTGCGGATGCTTGCGGTCCGTCACCAGGATCGTGCAGCCCAGGGCCTCCAGTTCGGCGCGCAGGTTGGCCAGGGGCGGCAGGTGCAGGTGGCGCGGCTGGCCGTAGGGCAGCCACCGTCTGCCGAGGAGCGTGGCGAACAGGCAACGGGGGTCGGGGACTTCGACGACCAGGTGGCCGCCGGGCCGCAGCACGGTGAGCGCGGCCCGCAGTTCGGCGCGCGGATCGGGCGCGTGCTCCAGGTGGTGGAACAGGGTGACCACGTCGTACCGGGCGTGCAGCCGCGCCGCCATCCCCGGCGTCGCCAGGTAGCCGCGGTGCGCCTCCTCCACCCGTCCCTCCCGCAGCGCCTGCTCCACCCGGGCCGTCGGGTCGAGCCCGTCGAAGCTGGTGTAGGGGAAGAACTCCTTCGCCGCCTCGGGAAAGCGGCCGTGGCCCGTGCCGACGTCCAGCCAGCTCTCCGGCTCGTGCAGCGCCGACAGGCGCCAGGCGGTGGTGCGGTGCCGGCGGCGGACCGCTGCCGGGGAGAGGACGCGGGCGGTGAGCTCGTCGAGGTGCCGCTCGTAGAAGTCCCGGTGGAAGAAGGCGATTCCCTCCGCGCTGAGCCGCGGGTTCTGGAAGGCGTGGCCGCAGTCCCGGCACCGGTCGAGGGCGAACGTGCCCTGCCGGTGGCGCAGCGGGTCGGGCGCGCGCACCCGGGTGCGCAGGCGGCGGGAGCCGCACCAGGGGCAGTCCTCGCGGCGGGGCTCCTGGAAGGGGTCGAAGTCGGTGGTGATCTGCGGGGTGAGGGGCGAGGTCGGCATGGGCGGCTCCCTGTGCGACATTCCGCGGCAAACCGGAACGTATGGGATACCGATCTGAGGTGCAAAGACGTCGTGGGGGTGTGGTGGCGATGTGGCGCGGGAGCCGTCCTCGGCTGGCGGTACTGTTCGGCGAATGAGCAGCCTTAATCTGGACGACTTCACCGATCTGATCGAGCGCCCGGACGGGGGCGTGCGCCGTGACGCCGAGGCCCGGCGGGAGCGCCAGATCGTGCCGCCGGGGGCGCTGGGCCGGCTGGACGAGCTGGGCGAATGGCTGGCGGCCGCGCGGGGCGCCGTACCGGTACGGCCGGTCGAACGGCCGCGGGTGGTGCTGTTCGCCGGTGACCACGGCGTCGCCGAGCTGGGCGTGTCGGCGCGGCCCGCGGGCGGTGCGGAGAAGCTGGTGCGGGCGGTGCTGGAGGGTGCCAGCCCGGTGTCCGTGCTCGCGCGCCGGCTGGAGGTGCCGGTGCGGGTCGTGGACATGGCGCTGGACTGCGAGCCGGACGCCTTCCCCAAGGATGTGACACGGCACCGGGTGCGGCGGGGCAGCGGCCGTATCGACATCGAGGACGCGCTCACGGCGGAGGAGGCCGAGGCCGCCCTGCTGGCGGGTGTCGCGGTCGCCGACGAGGAGGCCGACTCGGGCACCGATCTCGTGGTGCTCGGTGATGTCAGCGTGGGCGGGACCACGCCGGCGGCGGTGCTGATCGCCGCGCTGTGCGGGACCGACGCGTCCGTGGTGACCGGGCGGGGCGGGGTCGCGATCGACGACCTGGCGTGGATGCGCAAGTGCGCGGCGATCCGGGACGCGCTCCGGCGGGCCCGGCCGGTGCTCGGGGACCAGCTCCAGCTGCTGGCGGCGGTGGGCGGGGCGGACCTCGCGGCGATGACCGGGTTCCTCCTCCAGTGCGCGGTGCGGAAGCTGCCGGTGATCCTCGACGGGGTCGTGGCCGCCGCGTGCGCGCTGGTCGCCCAGCGGGTCGCGTTCCGGGCGCCGGACTGGTGGCTGGCCGGGCACGACAGCGGGGAGCCGGGACAGGCCAAGGCCCTGGACCGGATGGCCCTCGAACCCCTGCTGGCGCAGGGCGTGAAGGTCGGCGAGGGCGTCGGCGGACTGCTGGCCCTACCGCTGGTCCGGGCCGCGGCCGCCCTGGCCGCGGAGCTGCCGGAGACGCCGGGGGCCGAGGAGACGCCGGGGTCCGAGAAGACGGCGGGGTCCGAGAAGACGGCGGAGACGCAGGAGGCGCCGGGGGCCGAGTAGCCGGCCGCGGCCGGCGCGGCCGGTCCCACATCACCCCGCTCCCAGCGGCCGAGCAGAGAGCCGCAGCCGGAATGGCATGGTTCGTTGTGGTCGCGGCCATATGATCCTGTTCCATGGGAGATGCCCTAATTGCCGTGGAGCAGCGAGTCGGGGCGGCGCGGACGGGTGAGCGGGGGCGGCGGTCCGTCGGGGCGTCCCGGCGGGCCGCCGCCTTCGCCGTCTGGTATCTGCGGACCGTCGCCTTCATCAACTTCCTCAGCGCGGTGTGGGTCTCGCTCGGCCAGGACGTGCGCCGGCACAACCAGGACGACTTCTTCACGCCGTACCTGCTGACGGCCGGCTTCGCCTCCGGGGTGTTCACCGCCTTCCTGGCGATCACCATGCGGCGCCGCAAGCGGGCCGCGTGGATCCTCAACCTGGTGATGAGCGGGCTCTTCCTGGCCCTGTTCGCGTTCGCCATGGCGTTCCCGGAGATCCGGCGGTACCCGCAGAACTGGATCTCCCTGGCGCTGACGGCCGCCTTCGTGGGCGCGCTGCTCGTCGGCCGGCGGGAGTTCTACGCCAAGGGCGACCTGTCCAACCCGCGGCTCGCGGCCACGGTGGCCGTCGGCGGCGGACTGGTGGCGAGCCTGCTGGCCGGACTGCTGGTGACGGTCACCAACCAGGCGCCGGACGCGGCCCGTTCGACGTTCCCGGAGCGCTGGCACTACGGCACCCTGCGCCTGGTGTCCGTGGCCGCCGAGGAGTCCCACTTCCCGGGCATCGACCCGCCGAACTGGGCCAACGTGGCGGTCAACGTGCTCAGTACGGCCCTGGTCCTCGCCGTCCTCTACGCCGCCTTCCGGTCCCGGCGGGCCGTGGACCCGCTCACCGAGGACGACGAGCAGCGGCTGCGCGAGCTGCTGGAGCGGCACGGCGACCGCGACTCGCTCGGCTACTTCGCACTGCGCCGGGAGAAGTCCGTCGTGTGGTCGCCGACGCGGAAGGCGGGCGTCGCCTACCGGGTGGTCGGCGGGGTGAGCCTGGCGTCCGGGGACCCGATCGGGGACCCGGAGGCGTGGCCGGGGGCGATCGCGCCGTGGCTCGCCCAGGCACGGGCGCACGGCTGGATCCCGGCGGTGATGGGGGCGGGCGAGGAGGCCGGGACGGTCTACTCCCGGCACGGCCTGGACGCCCTCGAACTCGGGGACGAGGCGATCGTGGAGGTCGCCGAGTTCACCCTGGAGGGCCGGGCGATGCGCACCGTCCGGCAGGCGTACAACCGGGTGAAGCGGGCCGGGTACCGGGTGCGCATCCGGCGGCACGCGGACATCCCGGCCCAGGAGATGGCCTGCCTCGTCGAGCGGGCCGACGACTGGCGGGACGGCGCCACCGAGCGCGGCTTCAGCATGGCGCTGGGCCGGCTCGGGGACCCCGCGGACGGCCGGTGCGTGATGCTGGAGTGCACGGACGCCGAGGGCCGGCTGCGAGCGCTGCTCTCCTTCGTGCCGTGGGGGCCGCACGGGCTGTCCCTCGACCTGATGCGGCGGGGCCGAGACGCCGATGGTTCTGCCAACGGGCTGATGGAGTTCATGGTCATCGAGCTGCTGCGGCGGGCCGGCGAGATCGGGATCACTCAGGTCTCACTGAACTTCGCGATGTTCCGGTCGGTCTTCGAACGTGGCGCGCGTCTCGGGGCCGGTCCGGTGCTGAGGCTGTGGCGGTCGCTGCTCAGCTTCTTCTCACGCTGGTGGCAGATCGAGTCGCTGTACCGCGCCAACGCGAAGTACCGGCCCATCTGGGAGCCGCGGTTCCTGCTCTTCGAGAAGAGCGCGGACCTGCTGCGCATCGGCCTCGCCTCGGCCCGCGCGGAAGGCTTCCTGGAGGCGCCGGGACTACCGAAGTGGCTGCACCGCAGGCACCTGGACACGCACCGATGAGACACGCTCGACGGGGGAACGCTCGATGGCCGGAACGCTTGACGGGGGAACGTTCGACGAGGGACGTGCCGTGAGGGCCCCGGCCCGCTGGGCACGTGCCGAGTGGGGGCCGCTGTACGCCGCCGTGCGCGGACCCCTGCGGGACCGGGGGCCGGCGGCGGTCCCGATGACGCTCGCCGCGGTGGGTCTGACGGCGTTCCTGCAGTACGTGCAGAACCAGCCGTGGGGCTATCTGCCGGTGCAGAACCTGGGTGCGGTACGGGCCGACGACCCGCTGTGGCTGGCCCTGCTGCGCACCCCGCTGTCGCTGTTCGTGCCCGCGCTGGACCTGCCGGTGTGGGGGGCGCTGGCGCAGATCCTGCTGGTGTTCGGGATCGCCGAGCTGTGCCTGGGCTGGGGGCGGACGCTGACCATCGCCTACGTCGCCACGCTCGCCGGGACCCTGTACGCGCGTCTGGGCGTCACCCTCGGCGGGCACGCCCCGTTCGGGCTGCCGTGGACCGACGGGCAGGTGGTGGACACCGGCCCGTCGGCGGCCGTCGTGGGGCTCGCGGTGTTCGTGGCCTGGCGGTACGGCGCCTATGCGACGGCGGGTGCGGTGACCCTGGCCATGGTCGTCGAGGTGCTGGTGAAGGAGAACCTGGCGGGCAAGGAACACCTGGCCGCGCTGATGGCGGTGGGGCTGCTGTGCCTGCTGGCGGCGCTGCGGCAGCAGCGGGCGAGCCGGCCGGGCCGTCCCGGCCGTCACCTGTGGTCGGGCAGGCGGGCCGGACGCGGGTCGGGTTTGCCCCCGATCCAGTCCTGAACGGCGCGGCTCGGCCGGACCCAGCGGCGGTCGTGCCGGTAGGCGCGCAGGGCGGCCCTGGCGCGGGCGCGGGGGCGGCGGCCGTAGAAGCGGCGGGCCCACGGGGAGCCGGGGCGGGCGAGCCGGACCGCGCCGACCAGCGCGACCAGCGGCACGATCACCCCGAAGAGCGCGGTGCGGGCCTTGCCCTTGCCGAGGGCGATGAGCGACAGGAGGAAGTTCCCGGAGATGGTGGCGAGGGCGCCGCCGCGGTCCTGGAGCTCCTCCTGCGACAGGTCGTTGACGCCGAACGGGGCGAAGCCCCCGAGGAGCAGGCCGACGAGGGCGGCGGTGAGCACGACGACCTCGACGCTCTTGCGGCCCTCCTCGGTCCAGTAGACGTCGTCCAGGTGCAGGATCAGCGCGAACTCGTCCAGGACCAGGCCCGCGCCCATGCCGAACAGCACGGCGGAGACGGTCCCGCCGGCGCCGTGCCGGTCGCTGGCGACCGCGCCGAAGCCGCCGACGAGGGTCAGGACGATCCCGGGCACGACGTGGTGGATGTGCAGCCCGCCCGCCTTGACGTTGCCGAACGGGCCCTTGCCGGCCCGGATCAGGCGGGTGACGACCCGGGTGGCGACGAAGGTCAGCACGAAGGCGGCGAGGGCGAGCAGCAGCGGGAGTTTGCCCGGCTCGACGATGTTGCGCACCCACCAGTGCCCCATGTGCGCACTGTATCCCCGGCACCCGTGGGTGGCCCTCCGGCCGCCCGGTACCCTGCGCCGGTGCAGAAATCCTCCCCCCTGGACGGTCTCCGGTTCGCCTTCGGCACCCTCACGGTGCTGCCCGTCCGGGTGCACCGCTGGGACCGGGTGGCCGCGCGCGGGGGCATGCTGTCGGCCCCGGTGGCCGGGCTGGTCGTCGGCGGCTGCGCGGCCGGGCTCGGTGTGCTGCTGCTCCTGCTCGGCGCGGGCCCGCTGCTCGCCGCCGTCGCCTCGGTCGCCGTACCGGCCGTGCTGACCCGGGGCCTGCACCTGGACGGGCTCGCCGACACCGCCGACGGGCTGGGCAGCGGCAAGCCCGCCGAGGACGCGCTGCGGATCATGAAGCAGTCGGACATCGGGCCGTTCGGGGTGCTCACCCTCGTCCTGGTGCTGCTGGCCCAGGTCGCCGTGCTGGCGCAGCTCTACGGCGACTCGTGGGCCCGGGGTGCGGTGGCGGCCGTGGCCTCGGCGGTCACGGCCCGGCTGGCCCTCACCCTGGCCGCCCGCGCGGGGGTGCCGGCCGCCCGCCCGGAGGGGCTGGGGGCGGCGGTGGCCGGGGTGGTGCCGGGGGCTGTCGCCCTGGGGACCGTGGTGGGGGTGGCGGCGGTGGCCGCCGTCGCGGGCCCGTGGGTCGCCGCGGCGGTGGTGGCGGGGGCCGGTGGGGCCGAGGTGCTGCTGCGGCGGTGCGTCCGCAGGTTCGGCGGGGTGACCGGGGACGTGTTCGGCGCGGTCGCCGAGACGGCCGCGACCGTCGTTCTCGTGGTGCTGGCTCTCGGTCGCTAACGGTTTCCGGCCCGGCGCGCCGGTCGTCGTACCGCCCGTTCTGCCACCCGAGGGACTGAGCGAACGCACCCACGCGCGTAGTCTCGTTCCGGGTGTTCGCCGACAGGGTGAAGGCCCCGGTTGCCACCTGTCCCCAGGCCTGGACCTAGGGTCGGCTCTCGGGCCCGGTCGACCCACCCCATTTCGGCCACTGCAACTTCACATCGGAAGCGAGAATTCACCACCGTGACTGCTCTGACTCTCAGCACCGCCGCGGCGCCCGGCCTGCGGGCCGACGCGATCGTGATCGGTGTCGCCAAGGGCGCCCAGGGGCCCGTCGTCGCGCCGGGCGCCGAGGCCGTGGACAAGGCGTACGACGGCAAGCTGGCCGGCGTTCTGGAGACCCTCGGCGCCTCGGGTGCCGAGGGCGAGCTGACGAAGCTGCCCGCACCGGCCGGCTTCAAGGCCCCGCTCGTGGTGGCGGTGGGCCTCGGCGCGGAGCCCGACGACAAGGACGCCGACGCCGGCTACGACGCCGAGGCCCTGCGCAAGGCCGCCGGCGTGGCCGCCCGCGCGCTCACCGGGTCCCGGAAGGCCGCGTTCGCGCTGCCCGTGGACGGCCCCGGCGCCATCGGCGCGATCAGCGAGGGCATCCTGCTCGGCGCCTACTCCTTCGACACCTACAAGGGCGGCGCCCAGGACGCCAAGAACGCCAAGGCCAAGAACGGCAAGGCGCCGCTGGCCGAGGCCGCGCTGCTCGGCGGCAAGCCGCGCGACGCCGCCCACAAGGGCGCGCTCGCCCGCGCGGTCGCGGTCTCCGAGGAGCTGAACCGCGCCCGCGACCTGATCAACATGCCGCCGAACGACCTCACCCCCGCCGTCTTCGCCGGCATCGCGCAGACCGCGGCCAAGGAGCACGGTCTCAAGGTGCAGGTGCTCGACGACAAGGCCCTGGCCAAGGGCGGCTACGGCGGCATCCTCGGCGTCGGCGGCGGCTCGGCGGCCACCCCGCGCCTGGTGAAGCTGTCGTACCGGCACCCGAAGGCGGAGAAGCACCTGGCCTTCGTCGGCAAGGGCATCACCTACGACTCGGGCGGCATCTCGCTGAAGCCGGCCGGCCACAACGAGACGATGAAGTGCGACATGAGCGGTGCCGCCGCCGTGTTCGCCGCGGTCGTCGCCGCCGCGCGCCTCGGGCTGGAGGTCAACGTGACCGGCTGGCTGGCGCTGGCCGAGAACATGCCGTCCGGTTCCGCGGTGCGCCCGGGCGACGTGCTGCGCATGTACAGCGGCAAGACGGTCGAGGTGCTCAACACCGACGCCGAGGGCCGGCTGGTGCTCGCCGACGCGCTGTGGGCGGCCTCGCAGGAGAGCCCGGACGCGATCGTGGACGTGGCCACGCTGACCGGCGCGATGATGCTGGCGCTGGGCAGCCGGACGTTCGGTGTCATGGCCAACGACGACGCGTTCCGCTCCGCGGTGTACGAGGCGGCGGAGGAGGTCGGCGAGCCGGCCTGGCCGATGCCGCTGCCGGAGCACCTGCGCAAGGGCATGGACTCGACCGTGGCCGACATCGCGAACATGGGCGAGCGGATGGGCGGCGGGCTGGTCGCCGGCCTCTTCCTGCGCGAGTTCGTGGGCGAGGGCATCACGTGGGCGCACCTCGACATCGCCGGGCCGGCGTTCAACGAGGGCGGGCCGTTCGGTTACACGCCCAAGGGCGGCACGGGGTCGGCGGTGCGGACGCTGGTCCGGCTCGCCGAGCTGACGGCCGCGGGTGACCTGGGCTGACGGTCGCCCACCGACTCGGGCCGCGATGTCGTCTCGCGGCTCCCGGGGCGTGGAGGGCTGCTCGCGCGGTTCCCCACGCCCCTTCGCCGGTGCGGCAGTCCCGTCCGTTTCCAGGGGACGTGGGACGTCTCACACACCAGCCCGGCGTCTCGATCGCCTCCGACAAGTGCAAAGATGGAGCCCGGCAGGACAGGGCCCCCACCGAAGGGCCGAAGCATCAAGCGGCCGGACACCAGCCGCCTGCCGGTCATCGGAGACCGGCGTACGGCGCACATGCATGGAGGACGTGACGTGGCGAACGACGCCAGCACCGTTTTCGACCTAGTGATCCTCGGCGGTGGTAGCGGTGGTTACGCCGCGGCCCTGCGCGGGGCGCAGCTGGGCCTGGACGTCGCCCTGATCGAGAAGGACAAGGTCGGCGGCACCTGCCTGCACCGGGGTTGCATCCCCACCAAGGCCCTGCTGCACGCGGGCGAGATCGCCGACCAGGCCCGCGAGAGCGAGCAGTTCGGTGTGAAGGCCACCTTCGAGGGCATCGACGTCCCGGCCGTCCACAAGTACAAGGACGACGTGATCTCGGGCCTGTACAAGGGTCTGCAGGGGCTCATCGCGTCCCGGAAGGTGACGTACATCGAGGGTGAGGGCCGGCTGTCCTCCCCCACCTCCGTGGACGTGAACGGCCGGCGCATCCAGGGCCGCCACGTCCTGCTGGCGACCGGCTCGGTGCCGAAGTCGCTGCCGGGCCTGGAGATCGACGGCAACCGCATCATCTCCTCCGACCACGCCCTCGTCCTGGACCGCGTGCCCAAGTCCGCGATCATCCTCGGCGGCGGTGTCATCGGTGTCGAGTTCGCCTCGGCGTGGAAGTCCTTCGGCTCGGACGTCACGGTCATCGAGGGCCTGAAGCACCTCGTCCCGGTGGAGGACGAGAACTCCTCGAAGCTGCTCGAGCGCGCGTTCCGCAAGCGCGGCATCAAGTTCAACCTCGGCACGTTCTTCCAGAAGGCCGAGTACACCCAGGACGGCGTGAAGGTCACCCTCGCCGACGGCAAGGAGTTCGAGGCCGAGGTCCTCCTCGTCGCCGTCGGCCGCGGCCCGGTCTCGCAGGGCCTGGGCTACGAGGAGGCCGGGGTCGCCATGGACCGCGGCTACGTCCTCGTCGACGAGTACATGCAGACCAACGTTCCGACCATCTCCGCCGTCGGCGACCTCGTCCCGACGCTCCAGCTCGCGCACGTCGGCTTCGCCGAGGGCATCCTGGTGGCGGAGCGTCTGGCCGGTCTGAAGGTCGTTCCGATCGACTACGACGGTGTCCCGCGGGTGACGTACTGCCACCCGGAGGTCGCCTCCGTCGGTATCACCGAGGCCAAGGCCAAGGAGATCTACGGCGCGGACAAGGTCGTCGCTCTGAAGTACAACCTGGCGGGCAACGGCAAGAGCAAGATCCTCAAGACCGCGGGCGAGATCAAGCTCGTCCAGGTCAAGGACGGTGCCGTGGTCGGCGTCCACATGGTCGGCGACCGCATGGGCGAGCAGGTCGGCGAGGCCCAGCTGATCTACAACTGGGAGGCGCTGCCGGCCGAGGTCGCCCAGCTCATCCACGCCCACCCGACGCAGAACGAGGCGCTCGGCGAGGCCCACCTGGCCCTGGCCGGCAAGCCGCTGCACTCCCACGACTGAGCCTTCGGTCAACGGGCGCGACGACACAGACTTCCGCAATTCGTTAGGAGCAACCGAAACCATGGCGGTTTCCGTAACCCTTCCGGCGCTCGGTGAGAGCGTCACCGAGGGCACTGTCACCCGCTGGCTGAAGGCCGAGGGCGAACGCGTCGAGGCCGACGAGCCGCTGCTCGAGGTCTCGACCGACAAGGTCGACACCGAGATCCCGGCCCCCGCCTCCGGCGTGCTGGCCTCCATCAAGGTCGCCGAGGACGAGACCGTCGAGGTCGGCGCCGAGCTGGCGCTGATCGACGACGGCACGGGCGCGCCCGCCGCCGCCCCGGCCCCCGCCGCCGCCGAGGCCCCCGCCCCGGCTCCGGCCGCCGAGCCCGCGCCGGCCCCCGCCGCCGAGGCCCCGGCCGCCCCGGCTCCGGCCCCCGCCGCCGAGGCCGCCCCGGCCGCCGCGGCCGATGCCGCCGAGGGCACGGACGTGGTCCTGCCCGCGCTCGGCGAGTCCGTCACCGAGGGCACCGTCACCCGCTGGCTGAAGTCGGTCGGCGACTCCGTCGAGGCCGACGAGCCGCTGCTCGAGGTCTCCACGGACAAGGTCGACACCGAGATCCCGGCGCCCACCTCGGGTGTGCTGCTGGAGATCACGGTCGGCGAGGACGAGACCGCCGAGGTCGGCGCCAAGCTCGCCGTCATCGGCGCCCCGGGTGCCGCCCCGGCCGCCGCTCCGGCTCCGGCCGCCCCGGCCCCCGCCGCCGCGCCGGCGCCCGCCCCGGCGCCCGCTCCGGCTCCGGCGCCCGCCCCGGCCCCGGCTCCGGCCGCTCCGGCTCCGGCCCCCGCCGCTCCGGCTCCGGCGCCCGCCGCCGCGGCCCCGGCTCCCGCGCCGGCGCCCGCCCCGGCTCCGGTCACCCCGGCCACCGCGCCCACCTCCCCGACCGCCACCCAGGCGACGGACGAGGGTGCGTACGTGACCCCGCTGGTGCGCAAGCTCGCCGCCGAGAACGGCGTCGACCTGGCCACCGTCAAGGGCACCGGCGTCGGCGGCCGTATCCGCAAGCAGGACGTCATCGCCGCCGCCGAGGCCGCGAAGGCCGCCGCCGCCGCTCCGGCTCCGGCCGCTGCCGCCGCCCCGGCCGCCAGGAAGGCCCCCGCGCTGGAGGTCTCCCCGCTGCGCGGCCAGACCGTGAAGATGCCGCGGATCCGCAAGGTCATCGGCGACAACATGGTCAAGGCGCTGCACGAGCAGGCCCAGCTGTCGTCGGTCGTCGAGGTCGACGTCACCCGCCTGATGCGCCTGCGCGCCCAGGCCAAGGACTCGTTCGCCGCGCGCGAGGGCGTCAAGCTCTCCCCGATGCCGTTCTTCGTGAAGGCGGCGGCCCAGGCGCTGAAGGCCCACCCGGTCATCAACGCCAAGATCAACGAGGCCGAGGGCACGATCACCTACTTCGACTCCGAGAACATCGGTATCGCGGTGGACTCCGAGAAGGGCCTGATGACCCCGGTCATCAAGCACGCCGGCGACCTCAACATCGCGGGCATCGCCAAGGCCACTGCGGAGCTGGCCGGCAAGGTCCGCGCCAACAAGATCACCCCGGACGAGCTGTCCGGCGCGACCTTCACCATCTCCAACACCGGTTCGCGCGGCGCGCTGTTCGACACGATCATCGTGCCGCCGGGCCAGGTCGCGATCCTCGGCATCGGTGCCACGGTCAAGCGTCCGGCCGTCATCGAGACCGAGGAGGGCACGGTCATCGGCGTCCGCGACATGACCTACCTGACGCTCTCCTACGACCACCGCCTGGTCGACGGCGCCGACGCGGCCCGGTACCTGACGGCGGTCAAGGCGATCCTGGAGGCGGGCGAGTTCGAGGTCGAGCTCGGTCTCTGACCCGTAGTCGCCGATCAGGCCGTACGGCACCCCGCCCGGAACCTTCCGGGCGGGGTGTTCGCGTTTGTCTGCATGCCGGGCGTGTAAGCCTTGTCTCACCTGCGCAAAAGCACCCCCACGCGCCCTACCCGCGGAGCGGACCGGCCTTATTGTCTAAACGTCAGCCCTCCCTAAGGAGCCCTCATGACCGCGCCCGTCGTCCACTCGCTGCGCGAGCAGATCCGCGAGCACATCGTGGAGGGGATCGTCAGCGGGCGCTGGCAGCCGGGCGAGCGCATCGTGGAGCGCCGCATCGCCACCGAGCTGGAGGTCAGCCAGACCCCGGTCCGTGAGGCCCTGCGCGAGCTGGAGTCCCTGCGCCTGATCGAGTCGGCCCCCAACAAGGGCGTCCGCGTGCGCAACCTGACCGCGGCCGACCTGGAGGAGAGCTACCCGGTGCGGGCCGGCCTGGAGGCCATCGCGGCGGAGCTGGCGGCGGAGCGCCTCGCGGAGGACTGCTCGGCGCTGGAGCCGCACGTCCTGGCCCTGTACGAGGCCGACCGGGAGGCGGACGGCACGGCCCAGGTGCGCCACACGGTCGGCTTCCACCGCGAACTGGTCCGCGCGGCGCGCAACTCGGTGCTGCTGCACACCTGGGAGGGCCTGGGCATCGAGGTGTTCACGGCGCTGTCCATCCGCTGGCTGGGCACGGTCCAGCAGTCGTACGCGGAGGAGCACGAGGAGCTGGTGCAGGCGTTCAAGCGGCGGGATCCGCGTATCGCCGAGCTGGTGAAGGCGCACGTCCTCGGCTGCGCGCCGCGGGCGTGACGGGCTTGGTTCAGTCGAGCGAGCCCTCGCTCAAACGCCGCTTCACCTGCGAAAACAAGGCGATTTCGCGTCACCCGGTGCCATCACTGAAGGCACCGGGTGCCTACTTTCTCGGAATCAAGACTTTTTCCCCCTCAACCCTTTGATCGATCATCGATCAGGGAGTTACAGTCGCCGACGGACTTCCACCGAGGTCCGCTGCCCTGTCCTGCCAAAGACCAAGGGCACCCCCGAACCCTTACCGATGAGGGAACCCCCTTCGACTGAGGAAGGCGGCGACATGACCGACCCCAACGCCATCCAGCCGAGCGCGCTCGACCAGCTCCCGGACCGCGACCCGGAGGAGACCGCCGAGTGGCAGGCCTCCCTGGACGCCGTCGCCAGGGAGGCCGGGCCGCACCGCGCCGCGTACCTGATGCGCCGCACGCTGGAGCGCGCCGAGGCGGGCGGCATCGCGCTGCCGAAGCTCCTCGAGACCGACTACGTCAACACCATCCCCACCTCCGCCGAGCCCTCCGTGCCCGGCGACCCGGAGATGGAGGCCCGGATCACCGCCTGGAACCGCTGGAACGCGGCCGCGATGGTGACCCGCGGCTCGAAGTACGGCGTCGGCGGCCACATCGCCACCTTCGCCTCGGCGGCCTGGCTGTACGAGACGGGCTTCAACCACTTCTTCAAGGGCAAGGAGGGCGACGGCTCGGGTGACCAGCTCTACATCCAGGGCCACGCCTCCCCCGGCATCTACGCCCGCGCCTTCCTCGACGGCCGGCTGAACGAGCACCACCTCGACAACTTCCGCCAGGAGGCCGGCGGCAACGGCCTGCCCTCCTACCCGCACCCCCGCCGCCTGCCCTGGCTGTGGGAGTTCCCGACGGTGTCGATGGGCCTCGGCCCGCTCTCCGCGATCTACCAGGCGCGCTTCAACCGCTACCTCACCAACCGCGCCATCAAGGACGTCTCGGCGTCCCACGTCTGGGCCTTCCTCGGCGACGGCGAGATGGACGAGCCGGAGTCGACGGCGGCTCTCGCGCTCGCCGCGCGTGAGGAGCTGGACAACCTCACCTTCGTCATCAACTGCAACCTGCAGCGCCTCGACGGCCCGGTGCGCGCCAACTTCAAGATCGTGCAGGAGCTGGAGGCCCAGTTCCGCGGCGCCGGCTGGAACGTGATCAAGACGCTGTGGGGCACCGCCTGGGACGAGCTGTTCCAGCTGGACACCACGGGCGCGCTGGTACGCCGCCTGCGCGAGGTACCGGACGCGCAGATCCAGACGTACCAGACCCGCGACGCCGCCTACATCCGCCAGGACTTCTTCGGCAAGGACCCGGCGCTCGCCGAGATGGCGAAGCTGCTGAGCGACGACAAGATCCTCGAGTGCTTCCACCTCTCCCGCGGTGGCCACGAGTCGCGCAAGGTCTACGCCGCGTACAAGGCGGCCGTCGAGCACAAGGGCGCGCCGACCGTGATCCTGGCCCAGACGGTCAAGGGCCACACCCTCGGCGAGGGCTTCGCGTCGAAGAACGCCAACCACCAGATGAAGAAGCTGACGGTGGACGAGTTCAAGGCGATGCGCGACCTGCTGGAGCTGCCGATCAAGGACAGCGACTTCGTCGACGGCGTGGTGCCCTACGGCCACCCGGGCGCCGACTCCCCCGAGGTCCGCTACCTCCAGGAGCGCCGCGCGGCCCTCGGCGGCCCGGCCCCGGCCCGCCGCACGCACGCGCTGCCCGCGCTGCCCGCCCCGGCGGAGAAGACCTTCGCCTCCTTCGACAAGGGCTCCGGCTCGCAGAACGTGGCCACCACCATGGCCTTCGTCCGCCTGGTCAAGGACCTGGTCCGGGACAAGGAGACCGGCAAGCGCTGGGTGCCGATCGTCCCGGACGAGGCGCGCACCTTCGGCATGGAGTCGCTGTTCCCGTCCCTCGGGATCTACTCCCCCAAGGGCCAGACGTACGAGCCGGTCGACCGCGACCAGCTGATGTACTACAAGGAGGCCAAGAACGGCCAGATCCTCAACGAGGGGATCACCGAGGCCGGTTCGATGGCCGACTTCATCGCCGCGTCCACCGCGTACGCGACGCACGGCGAGGCGATGATCCCGTTCTACATCTTCTACTCGATGTTCGGCTGGCAGCGCACGGCCGACCAGATGTGGCAGCTCGGCGACCAGCTCGGCCGCGGCTTCCTCGTCGGCGCGACGGCCGGCCGTACGACCCTCACGGGCGAGGGCCTGCAGCACGCCGACGGCCACTCCCCGGTGATCGCCGCGACCAACCCGGCCGCGCTGACGTACGACCCCGCGTTCGCCTACGAGATCGCGGTGATCGTCCGTGAGGGTCTGCGCCGGATGTACGGCGAGGCCAAGCCGGGCGAGGACCAGAACGTCTTCTACTACCTGACGGTCTACAACGAGCCGCTGCCGCAGCCGGCGAAGCCGCAGGGCCTCGGCATCGACGAGGGCATCGTCAAGGGCCTGTACCGCTTCAACACCGCGGAGTCGGCGGGTATCACCGTCGTCGCCAACGCCCCGCGCATCCAGCTGCTCGGCTCGGGCACCGCGATCCACTGGGCGCTGGAGGCGCAGAAGCTGCTCGCCGAGGAGTGGGGCGTGGCCGCCGACGTGTGGTCCGCGACCTCCTGGTCGGAGCTGCGCCGGGACGCGATGGAGGCCGACGCGGCGCTGCTGCGCGGCGAGGAGCGGGTGCCCTACGTCCGCCAGGCGCTCCAGGGCGCCGAGGGCCCGGTCCTCGCGGTGTCCGACTACATGCGCCAGGTTCCGGACCAGATCGCGCAGTGGGTCGAGCAGGACTGGTCCTCGCTGGGCGCCGACGGCTTCGGTCTGTCGGACACCCGTGAGGCCGCCCGCCGCCACTTCGGCGTCGACGCCCCGTCGATCGTCGTGGCGGCCCTCGCCCAGCTGGCCCGCCGCGGCGAGGTCAAGGCGACGGCGGTCAAGGAGGCCCGGGAGAAGTACGGGCTGTAAGGCACCGCTCTCCTGAGGAGGCCCCCGCTTCGCCGGGGGCCTCTTGCATGATGTGCGCATGCGCGCCGCTCGTCTCATCAAGATGGTTCTGCTCCTCCAGTCCCGGCCCGCCATGACGGCGGCCGAGCTGGCGCGGGAGCTGGAGGTGTCAGAGCGGACCGTGACGCGGGACGCGCAGGCGCTGTCGGAGGCCGGGGTGCCGGTGTACGCCGACCGGGGTCGGGCCGGCGGGTACCGGCTGGTCGGCGGGTACCGGACGCGGCTGACCGGGCTGGCCCGGAGCGAGGCCGAGGCGTTGTTCCTGAGCGGGGTGCCGGGCGCGCTGCGGGAGATGGGTCTGCAGGACGTCGCCTCGGCGGCCCGGCTGAAGGTGTCGGCGGCGCTGCTGCCCTCGCTGCGGGACGCCCCGGACACCGCCGCGCAGCGCTTCCACCTGGACGCCCCGGCCTGGTTCCGGGAGCCCGAGGCGCCCGCGCTGCTGCCCGTGGTCGCGGAGGCGGTGTGGGACGACCGCTGCCTGCGCGCCCGTTACCGGCGGGGGGACGGCGCGGTCGAGCGGACGCTGGAGCCGTACGGACTCGTGCTGAAGGCGGGCGTCTGGTACCTGTGCGCGCGGGTGGCCGGCGGCGGCTCCTTCCGGACGTACCGGATCGACCGGTTCGAGGCCGTCGACGCCCTCGCCGAGCGTTTCCACCGGGCAGCGGATTTCGACCTGCCCGCGCACTGGGCCGAGCACGCCGAGCGGTTCGCCCGGTCGATCCTGCGCGCGGAGGTGGTCGTACGGCTCTCCGCGGACGGGGTGCGCCGGCTGCCGTACGCCGTCGATCCGCTCGCCGCCCGGGAGGCGCTGGCCGGTGCGGGCGCCCCGGACGCCGAGGGCTGGGTGACGGTGACGCTGCCTGTGGAGTCGGAGGAGGTCGCGCACGGCCAGCTGACCGCGCTCGGGCCGGAGGCGGAGGTGCTGGCTCCGGCGAGCCTGCGGGAGCGGTGCGCCGCGGACGCGGCCCGGCTGGCGGCGCGGTACGCCCGCGGGGACGCCGGCTGACGGTCCGCGGGGCGGCGCGGTACTCCGCGTGCGGCCCACCGGCCGAGGCCCGATGCTGGTGACCGTGATGGACGAGACGGAGTTCTGGGAGCTGATCGACTCCACCCGCGAGGCCGCCGAGGGCGACCCCGAGGAGCAGGTCGACCTGCTCCTGGACCGGCTGCTCCAGCTGGACCCCGAGCTGGTCCTGGACTTCGCCCGCCACTTCGAGGCCCGCTACAACCGCGCCTACCGCTGGGATCTGTGGGGCGCGGCCTGGCTGCTGCTGGACGGGTGCAGCGACGACGCGTTCGACTTCTTCCGGTGCTGGCTGATCGGCCAGGGCCGGGAGGTGTTCGAGGGCGCGCTGCACGATCCGGACGCGCTGGCCGGGCTGCTGGACGAGTTCGACGAGGAGATCGACGGCGACGGCGAGGAGCTGGGGTACGTGGCGGACGAGGCGTACGAGCAGCTCACCGGAACCGTCGCGCCCGACCTGGGCATCGCCCCGGCGCCCGCGGAGCCGCAGGGCACCCCCCTGGACCTGGAGAACGACCGGGTGCTCGCCGAGCGGTTCCCCCGCCTGTGGGAGCGGTTCAAGGGGTGACGCCGGACACCTGTCCCCGCCTGCGGTCGGTTTCCGGTCGGGTCCGACCGTAGGACGCGGGGTTCGCAGCGGGCTGCGTGCCGCCTGTGGCGTCCCTGTGGGCGTCCGGACCGGGGCGCCCGGCACCGGGGCGCTGCGCGGTGCCCGGGATGTGTGCTGTGCCACCGGGTGGAACCATCGTCCAGGTCCGGGTCGTTCCTGGGGGTACACGCGTACCTGACCGGTTCCGCCGCCCGGTGGCCGTCTCCGGTGCGCGTGCTGATCAGCGGACCGGTCCGGTCCGTACTGAGGGGTCCGAGAGAAAGGCGGCTCCGTGGATCTGCTCGACCTGCTGCTGGTGCTGGTGATCGCCGTCTACGCGGTGTCCGGTTACCGGCGCGGCCTGGTGGCCGGATGTGTCTCGCTGGCCGGGTTCGTGGGCGGCGCGGTCATCGGCGTGTGGCTGCTGCCCTGGGTGACGGGCCAGGTGGACCGGGGCACCTCGGCGGCGACGGTGCTCGCGGTGCTGACGGTGCTGGTGCCGGCGGTGGTGGGGCACGAGCTGGCGGGCCGGCTGGCGCTGCGGCTGCGCGGGGAGCTGGACCGGGGTCCGCTGCGGGTGGCGGACGGGCTGGGGGGTGCCGCGGCGAACTCGGTGGCGGTGCTGGTCGTGGCCTGGGTGGCGGCGAGCGTGCTGAGCGCGGCCCCGGCGCAGCCCCTGACGACGGCGATACGGAACTCGGCGCTGCTGGGCGCGGTGCAGGACGCGATGCCGCAGACCACGCCGGCCTGGTTCGCGCGGGCCACGTCCGCGCTGACCGAGGCGGGGTTCCCGCAGGTCTTCAACCCGTTCGAGAACGAGTCGACGGCCCGGGTGGCCCGGCCGACCGGGGACAGCGTCACCCCGGCCGCGACGAGCGCCGCCAAGCGGAGCTCGGTGAAGATCGAGGGCGCCGCGGGCGTGGAGGGCCGTGAGGGCAGCGGGTTCGTGTACGCGCCGCAGCGGGTGATGACCAACGCGCACGTGGTGGCCGGCATCGACGACCCGGGCGTGCGGGTCGGCGGGGTGGGGCCGTCGTACCGGGCGCGGGTGGTGCTGTTCGACCCGGACCGGGACGTGGCGGTGCTGTACGTGCCGGGGCTGCGCGCGCCGGTGCTGCGGTTCGACCCGGGGGCCGCGCGCGGGGACGCGGCGGTGGTGGCGGGCTATCCGCAGGACGGGGCACTGGACCTGCAGGCGGCGACGGTGGCGAACCGGGTGCGGGCGACCGGCCAGAACATCTACAACGACCGGACGGTCACCCGGGAGATCTACTCGGTCCGCTCCACGGTCCGGCCGGGCAACTCCGGCGGCCCGCTGCTGACCACGGACGGCAGGGTGTTCGGGGTGGTCTTCGCCCGGTCCACCTCGGACGCCGAGACGGGGTACGCGCTGACGGCGGCCGAGGTGGCGGGCGACGCCGATCGCGCGGCCACGGCGACGGCGCGGGTGGACACGGGCCCGCTGGTCGACTCCTAGGCCGGCGCGCCGCGCCGGCGGGCGGGTGCGGGGGGCCTACAGAGCGCGGCCCATGCACACGTCGTCGACGTACCGGCCGTCGATGAGGAACTCCTCCGGCAGGACGCCCTCGACGGCGAACCCCTCGGACGCGTACAGCGCCCGGGCGGGGGCATTGTGCCCGAGCACGCGCAGGGTGAGGCGCCGCGCGCCGCGCCGGCGCGCGTGCGCGACGGCGGCCCGGATCAGGGCGCGCCCGACGCCCCGCCCGCGCGCCTCCACGGCGACGGCGAACCCCTGGATGGCCAGGACGTGCGCGTTGGCGGGGAGCGGGGTCGGGTGGATGAGGCGGATGTAGCCGAGGAGGCGCCCGTCGGCCTCGGCGACGAGGAAGTCGTCGGGGAGGTGCCGCTCGTCGAAGAACGGCGGGTAGGGCGGCTGCGGCCGGGGTGCCACCGCGTGCAGGGTGGACCAGGTGGCCCGGTCGAGGGCGGCGAGTTCCTCCTCGTCGGCGGGGCGGGCGGTGCGTATGTGCGGCTCGGGCATGACGGTCACCCTACGGCGGGCGGTCCGGGCGTCCCACCGGGTTTCCGACCGGCCGTACGGTCATGCTGGGGCCATGGAACGTTCACGTATCGCGGTGGCCGGCGCGTCCGGTCTCATCGGCAGCGCTCTGGTGCGGTCCCTGACCGCGGACGGGCACGAGGTGGTCCGGCTGGTGCGCCGGGCCCCCCGGGGCGCGGACGAGGTCCGCTGGGACCCGGGGCGGGGTCACGTCGACGCGGCCGGGCTGGCCGGGTGCGACGCGGTGGTCAACCTGGCGGCGGCCGGGGTGGGCGACCGGCGCTGGACCCCGGAGTACAAGCGGCTGCTCCGGGACAGCCGGGTGCTGGGCACGGCGGCGCTGGCCGAGGCGGTGGCCGGGCTGCCCCGCCCGCCGCGGGTGTTCGTGAACGGCAGCGCGATCGGCTTCTACGGCGACACGGGCGACCGGGTGGTGGACGAGGACGCGCCGCCGGGTGACGGCTTCCTGGCCGCGCTGTGCGTGGAGTGGGAGGAGGCGACGGCGCCGGCGCGGGAGGCGGGGGTGCGGACGGTGTGCGCGCGGACGGGGCTGGTGGTGGCCCGGGAGGGCGGGGCGTGGGGGCGGCTGTTCCCGTTGTTCCGGGCGGGGCTCGGGGGGCGGCTGGGCGACGGGCGGCAGTACTGGTCGTACATCGCGCTGCACGACGAGGTCGCCGCGATCCGTCACCTCGTCGACCACGACGACCTGTCGGGTCCGGTCAATCTGACGGCTCCGCAGCCGCTGACGAACAGTGACATCACCGCGGCGATGGCCCGCGCGCTGCACCGGCCGGCGGTGTTCCCGGTGCCCGCCCCGGTGCTGCGCGCGGTGCTCGGGGAGATGGCCGGGGATGTGCTGGGCAGCCAGCGTGTGGTGCCGAAACGGTTGCTGGAGTCGGGGTTCCGGTTCGCGTTTCCGGGCATCGACGAAGCGATCCGTGCGGCCCTGTGAGCCGGCTGACAACACCGGCGAACGAAAGTGACCGTATGCGACCTCCATGCGACCGTGCCCTGTTGATGCGCGACTGCTTCTGACCGATCACGCCCCTACCCTCGACCCGAACTCGGGTATCCCTTGCGCCTGTTGGGGGCATGACGTCTCCACCGGTCGCGCAACCACAGGAGGGGCCTCGTGCTTGAGCCCGCGTACCAGGTGGACGTCGTCATCGTGGGAGCCGGAATCGCCGGCCTCTCGGCGGCTCATCGGCTGACCAGTGCAGGAATCACCACCGCGGTCCTGGAGGCCGCCCCCTGCGTCGGGGGCCGCATGTCGACCGAGAAGGTCGACGGCTTCCGGCTCGACCGCATCGGACAACTGCTGTCCACGTCCTATCCCGAACTCCGCCTGACCCCGGGCCTGGACGCCCTGACCCTGCGCCGCTTCGCGCCGGGCGTCCTGCTGCACCGCGACGGCCGCACCCAGCGCGCGGGCGCGCCGGCGGCCGTCGGGAGCGCAAGGGGCGCACGGGGCGCACTCCATGTGGTGCGCGCCTTCGCCAGCGCCCCCCGGGGTACGGCGGCCACGCCCGGCGCGCCGGTGGGCGGCGCGGTGGACCAGGCCCGGCTGGGCGCCGCGCTCGGCCGGATCGCCGCGACCCCCGTAGAACGCATCCTGGGCCGCCCCGAGATGCCGGCCGCGCAGGCGCTCGCCCAGCGCGGGGTGCCGGCGCGCACCGTCGACGGCTTCCTGCGCCCGCTGCTCGCCGCACTGCTGTGCGACCCGGGGCTGACCACCTCCAGCAGGTGCGCCGACCTGGCACTGCACGCCTTCGCGAGCGGACGGCTGTGCGTGCCGGAGGGCGGTGCGGAGGTACTGCCGGAGCTGCTGGCCCGGGCGCTGCCGCCGGGCACCGTGCACACCGGGGTGCGGGTCACCTCGGTGTCGACGACCTCGGTGGCCACCGCCGAGCACGGGGAGATCCGCTGCCGGGCGGTGCTGCTGGCGACGGACGCGCGCGCCGCGGCCGAACTGCTGCCGGGGCTCAGGGTGCCGGACTTCCACCCGGTGACGGTCGTCCACCACACCACGGACGAGCCGGCGGAGGCCTTCTCGACGGGCGGCTCGCTGCTGCTGGACGCCGACCGGGGCGGGCCGGTGGCGCACACGGCGGTGCTCAGCAACGTGGACCCGAGCCGGGCACCGGCCGGCCGCGTGCTGATCTCGTCGACGGTGCTGGGCACCCCGCCGGAAGGGGTGGACACGGCGGTCCGCATCCACCTCTCCCGGCTCTACGGCACCTCCACCCGCCGCTGGGAAACGCTGGCCGTGCACCACACCCCCGAGGCGGTCCCCGCCATGCGCCCCCCGCACGACCTGCGCCGCCCGGTACGCCTCCTGGCGGGCCTCTACGTCTGCGGCGACCACCGCGACACCAGCACCGTCCAGGGCGCCCTGCATTCGGCCCACCGCGCAGCGTCGGCCGTCCTGGCGGACCTGGGCGCGGCGGGTTCGATGCACAGCGCCGACCCGGTCCCGACGATGCCGAGGGCGGCGTAGGCCCCCCTCACCCCAGCGCCGCCACCTTCTCCCGGTACACCCTCACCGGCGCCGCGTCCCGATAGGGCTCCAGCCGGCGCTCGAACTCCTTCACGTACTCCACCGCGCGAGCGCTCCGCATCTCGGCGGCCTGCCCCGCCGCCTCCGCGGCGATCGCGCACGCCTGGTCGAGCTCGCCGAGGCCGAGGCGCGCGGTGGCGAGCACGACCCGGCAGAACAGGCGGCTGCGGGCATAGGTGGGCGCCCGCAGCTGCAGGGACCGCTCGGCGTGCTGCGCGGCCGCCCGGAACTGCTGCAGATCCCGGTGGCAGTGCCCGAACTCGTCGGCGAGCTGCGCCTCGTCGAAGAACGCCGCCCAGTACGGCACGTCGTCCCCGGGCCGGGCCACCTCCAGGGCGCGCTCGGCCCGCACCAGCGCCGCGGTGCACGCCCGCACCTCGCCGAGGACCCCGTGCGCCCGCGCCTCGGACGCGTGCAGCAGCGCCTGGACGACCGGCGGCGCGCCCGTGCCGACGCCCTGCTGGGCGACCCGCGCCAGCTGCACCGCCTCCCGGCCGTGGCCGAGGTAGACGGCCTGGCGGCTCATGGTGACCAGGACGTACGAGCCGTAGGCCCGGTCGCCGGCCGCCTGGGCGAGCCGCAGGGCCTGCACGAAGTAGCGCTGGGCGAGCCCGTGCGCGGCGATGTCGTACGACGTCCAGCCCGCGAGCCGGGTCAGGTCGGCGGCGGCGCCGAACAGCCGGCGGCCGGTCTGCTCGTCGTAGCTGCCGCGGAGCATCGGCTCGCACTCGTGCTCCAGGTAGCGCACCAGGGCCTGCCGGGCGTGGCCGCCGCCGAACCGGTCGTCGAGGGTGCGGAACAGCTCGCCGACCGAGTGCAGGGCGGCGATGTCCCCGCTGCCGACCTTGTGCCCGGGGGCGCGCTCGGCCTGCCCGCGCGTCCGCGGCGGGGCCGGCAGGTGGGGCTTGGCGGCACCGGGCCGGCCCTGCGGCGGCACCCGGGGTCCCGGTTCCCGGGCCACCCGGTCGTCGGCCTTGCCGATCAGCCAGTCCCGGCTGGGCACCACGAGTCCCGCCGGGGTGAAGGCGATCTTGCGCAGCTCGGCGTGGCTGCCGGAGTCCTTGCGCCACAGCCCGCTGACGATGTCGACGGCCTCCTCCGGGGTGGCCGCGAACTCCAGCCCGGCGTAGACCGGCGCGCAGGCGTCCAGGCCTAGGTCCTGGGCGGTGAGCCGGCGCCCGAGCCGGCGGGTGAACACCTCGGCGATGAGGGCGGGGGTGGTCCCCCGCGGCTGCTGTCCGCGCAGCCAGCGGGTGACGGAGGTCTTGTCGTATCTGAGGTCCAGCCCGTGCTCGAGGCCGAGCTGGTCGACGCGACGAGCCAGACCCGCGTTGGAGAACCCCGCCTCTGCGATGAGCGCGGCGAGCTGGCGGTTGGGGGTGCGCTGCGCGGGTCGGTCCGTCATCTGCGGTGCGGTCTCCTGCCTTCCGGGCCTTTGATGTGCCCGGATTGCCTTTGAGCAGCCCTTATGGCCTCACGAACGGCGCGAATGTAGCGGAGAGTGAGCAGACGGTCGCATACTTCGCGTGGCATTCATCCGATCGTGTGAGGAACGCCCGCAGGGCTGACGTACGCCGGACGGACGTACAGTGGCGTGGGCGCGATACGTGCCTGACACATCCTTCGCCGAGGGAGGCGCTTGCCGTGAGTGAGTTGCGGTTCGTCCGCATGGGATTCGGTGCCGATGCCGTCGACTACCAGGAGGCCTGGGACGAGCAGCGCCGGGTGCACGCGGCCCGGTTCGCCGACGAGGTCCCGGACACCGTGATCCTTCTGGAGCACCCCCCGGTGTACACGGCGGGCCGGCGCACCGAGGACAGCGAGCGTCCGCTGGACGGCACTCCGGTCGTCGACGTGGACCGCGGCGGCAAGATCACCTGGCACGGGCCGGGCCAGCTGGTGGGCTACCCGATCCAGAAGCTGCCCCGCCCGGTGGACGTGGTCGCGCACGTGCGGCGGCTGGAGGAGGCGATCATCCGCTCCTGCGCCGAGTTCGGCCTGGAGACCACGCGGGTGGAGGGCCGCAGCGGCGTCTGGGTGCTGGGCGACCCGGTCGAGCAGCGGCCGTCGCTCGGAGGGCTGTCCCTGGACTTCGACCCCCGGCTGCACGACGAGGAGTTCGACCCGCGGCTCAACGGCCCCGAGTACGCCCCGTCCAACGCGGGCCAGCGGCGCGAGGACCGCAAGATCGCGCAGATCGGCATCCGGGTCGCCAAGGGCGTCACCATGCACGGCTTCTCGTTCAACGTGAACCCGGACATGAAGGCGTTCGACCGGATCATCCCGTGCGGGATCCGGGACGCCGGGGTGGCCTCGCTCGCGGCCGAGCTGGGCCGGGACGTCACCATCGAGGAGGTCCTGCCGGTGGTGGAGAGGCACCTGAGGGACGTCCTGGAGCACGCGGACCTGAAGCCGCGGGTGATCGAGAAGGCGTCCGCCTGATCGTCCGTCGGGGGAATGCGCCCTGCGACAGCGGGGTTGGCCTCGACGGCAGGGCGCACAGAGCACGGGCGTACCCTGGTGTACGCCGAAGAATCGAAGTCACAGGGAGCCGGTCGTGTCCGCAGTCGCACCCGACGGACGCAAGATGCTGCGCCTGGAGGTCCGCAACAGCCAGACCCCCATCGAGCGCAAGCCCGAGTGGATCAAGACCCGGGCGAAAATGGGCCCCGAGTACACCGCGATGCAGAAGCTCGTGAAGAGCGAGGGCCTGCACACGGTCTGCCAGGAAGCCGGCTGCCCGAACATCTACGAGTGCTGGGAGGACCGCGAGGCGACCTTCCTCATCGGCGGCGACCAGTGCACCCGGCGCTGCGACTTCTGCCAGATCGACACGGGCAAGCCCGAGGCGCTCGACCGCGACGAGCCGCGCCGCGTGGGCGAGTCCGTGGTCACCATGGACCTGAACTACGCCACCATCACCGGTGTCGCCCGTGACGACCTGGCGGACGGCGGTGCCTGGCTGTACGCCGAGACCGTGCGCCAGATCCACCGGCAGACCGCGGACCGCGAGGGCGGCCGCACCAAGGTCGAGCTGCTGGCCCCCGACTTCAACGCCGTCCCCGAGCAGCTGGCCGAGGTCTTCTCCTCCCGGCCCGAGGTCTTCGCGCACAACGTCGAGACGGTCCCCCGGATCTTCAAGCGGATCCGCCCCGGCTTCCGCTACGAGCGCTCCCTGAAGGTCATCACCGAGGCCCGCGACTTCGGCCTGGTCACCAAGTCCAACCTGATCCTCGGCATGGGCGAGACCCGCGAGGAGGTCGGCGAGGCGCTCCGGCAGCTGCACGACGCGGGCTGCGAGCTGATCACCATCACCCAGTACCTGCGTCCCTCCGTCCGGCACCACCCGGTGGAGCGCTGGGTGAAGCCGCAGGAGTTCGTGGAGCTGAAGGAGGAGGCCGAGCAGATCGGCTTCTCCGGTGTGATGTCCGGCCCGCTGGTGCGGTCGTCGTACCGCGCCGGGCGCCTGTACCAGATGGCGATCGAGAAGCGCGGAGCGTTCGTCGCCACCCAGGCGGTGTGAGCCGAGCGTGTGAATTCACGCACAAGCTATTACTGGCCAGTAATGGCCGGGACGACGCGGTCCCGACCGTCCTCGCTGATGAGGGCGGTCGTCGGGGCCGCGTCGGCGTTTGCCAGCCCCGTATCAGACCTTCATGGGCGTTTGACCACTCGGACACGCCCTGGTAACACCAATCAGTGACTCTGGTATCACGCCCCGTACCTCCACCGCTCCGAGGGGGGACCTCGATCATGCAGGCCGCACCCGTACGCGCCACCGCCATCCCGACCTTCACCGACGCCCTCCGGGCCGTCGAATCCCTGCTCATGAGCGGCGGCCAGCGCACCGCCCGCCGCAACGCCTGGACGTCCGTCCTGGAGGACCGCCGCCGGGCCAAGGACCGCGTCGAGGCCCAGCGGTTCCTGGACCAGGCCGCCGGCCGCTCCTGACGCCCCGGACGGCCTCCGAGCCGCCCCCGGGCCGCCGCCGGTCCCGCCTGCCGGGCACTGCCGTCGTCCGCGCTCCCGGGGACACGTAGACTTCGTGGCATGGCGAGGAAGGAAACCGCGGCGGACGCCGCGAACGCAGGGCGACTGAAGCAGATCGCCCTCACGTACAAGATGACCCGCAAGGCCGACAAGACGATCGGCCTTGTACTCGCGGCCGTCGGCATCGGCACCCTCGGTGTCTTCCTCGCGATCGGCTTCCTGATCGGCCACCCGGTCTATCTGGGCATCTTCGGCCTGCTGATCGCCCTGCTGGCGACGGCGATCGTGTTCGGCCGTCGGGCCGAGCGGGCCGCCTTCGGCCAGATGGAGGGCCAGCCGGGCGCCGCCGCGGCCGTGCTGGACAACATCGGCCGGGGCTGGACGACGACTCCGGCGGTGGCGATGAACCGCAGCCAGGACGTGGTGCACCGGGCCGTCGGCAAGGCCGGCATCGTGCTGGTCGCCGAGGGCAACCCGAACCGGGTGAAGAGCCTGCTGGCCGCCGAGAAGAAGAAGATGAACCGCATCGTCGCGGACGTGCCGGTGCACGACCTGATCGTCGGCAACGGCGAGGGCCAGGTCGAGCTGAAGAAGCTCCGCACCACCATGCTGAAGCTCCCGCGCGTGCTCACCGGCCCCCAGGTCACCGCCACCAACGACCGGCTGCGGGCCCTGGGCGACCTGATGAGCAACATGCCGCTGCCCAAGGGCCCCATGCCCAAGGGCATGAAGCTCCCCAAGGGCGGCCCGCGGGGCCGCTAGCCTGACACGCCGCCGAACGGAGCATCCGGCCGGTTATCGGGTCGTCCGCTCCTAACCTTCGGCATGTGACAAAACGACACATTGCGTACCTGGCATGCGCCACGACCCTCGTCGGGGCATTCGTCGGCGCCACCCCGGCGTCGGCCGCCCACCGGGTCCTCGTGGTGCATGCGGGTGAGTCGATCCAGAAGGCGGTCAACGCCGCCAAGGCCGGCGACACCGTGTTCGTGCTCGCCGGCACCTACCGTGAGAGCGTCACGGTGAAGACGGCGGGCCTGACCCTGCGCGGCGCGGGCCCCGGCACCGTGATCCAGCCCCCCGCGAAGAAGACCAAGCCCGCCCCGCACGGCAAGAAGGCCGCCGTCACCTGCCTGTCGGACGGCAACGGCATCTGCGTGGTCGGGGGCAAGAACAAGCCCCTCAACGGCGTCACCGTCTCCGATCTGAAGGTGACCGGCTTCGCCAGGAGCGGCCTGTTCTCCATGGGCACCGACCGGCTGACCGTCAAGCGTGTGATCGCCGAGCACAACGGCCAGTGGGGCATCGCCCAGGAGCACTCCACCCGCGGGCTGTTCCGCAACAACACCGCCACGGGCAACGGGGACGCGGGGCTGTTCCTCGCCAACAACGTCAAGGCCGAGCAGGGTGCCACGGACAGCAAGGGCGCGGTGGCCGACCACAACCGCCTGCAGGGCAACCGGATCGGCATCACCGTCCGCCGCCTGCGCAACCTCGCCGTCACGCACAACTACGTCACCGGCAACTGCGCGGGCGTGTTCGTCGTCGGCGACGAGAACAAGCCGCGGGCCGGCGCCCTCACCGTCAGCGACAACCTGGTCGTGCAGAACAACAAGTACTGCCCGAAGACCGCCCGGCTGCCCTACCTGAAGGGCTCCGGCATCGTGCTGACCGGCACCGAGAAGGCCCTGGTGACGCGGAACCGGGTCACCGGCCACCAGGGCAAGTCCCCGCTGTCGGGCGGCATCGTCCTGTTCAAGAGCTTCGTGGGCGCCACCAGCGAGAAGAACCGGATCACCGGCAACCATCTGGCGGACAACTCCCCGGCGGACCTCGTCAACCAGGAGACCGCCAAGAGCGGCAACGCCTTCAGCGGCAACTCCTGCCGGGCCTCCAAGCCCGCGGGCCTGTGCTGACCGGACGGCCGAACCCGACCCACGCAAGGAAGGAAGGCGGCACATGACCGCACCATCCCGCGCGTCCTCGGCTCCCCCCGAGCCGGGGGCACCCCCCTCCCCCCCGCCGTCGATGCGGCTGCGCGAGCTCGTGTTCGGGGCGGCCTGCGCCGCCGCGGTGCGCGCCGCCGCCCGGCTGGGCGTCGCCGACGCGCTCGGCGACGCCCCCATGACCGTCGACACCCTCGCGGCTGCGCTGCGCACCGAGCCGGGGCCGCTGCGCCGGCTGCTGCGGGCCCTGTCCTGCTACGGCGTCTTCGCCGAGCGGCCGGACGGGACGTTCGCCCACACCGAGATGTCCCGGCTGCTGCGCGAGGACGACCCGAACAGCCTGCGGGCCATCGCGCTGTGGTGCACCGAGCCGTGGACCTGGGACGCCTGGCCGCACCTGGACCAGGCGGTGCGCACCGGCCGGAACGTCGTGGAGGACCTGTACGGCAAGGAGTTCTTCACCTACCTCAACGAGGACGCCCCCGAGTCCGCGGACGTCTTCAACCGCGCGATGACCCGCTCCAGCGAGCAGTCGGCGCGGGAGGTGGCGGCCCTGCTGGACCTGTCCGGCAGCCGCTCGGTCGCGGACGTCGGCGGCGGCCAGGGGCACGTGGTGGCCTGCCTGCTGGACAAGTACCCGGCGATGCAGGGCAGCCTGCTCGACCTGCCCCGGGTGGTGGACAACGCCCTGCCGCGGCTGCGCGCGGGCGGTGACCTCGCCGACCGCGTGCGGATCGTGCCGGGCGACGTCCGGGACGCCGTCCCGGTCGAGGCCGACGTCTACATCATCAAGAACATCCTGGAGTGGGACGACGAGAGCACGGCCCGGCTGCTGCGCAACGTCGTCGAGGCGGGCGGGCCCGGCACCCGCGTCGTCGTCATCGAGAACCTGGTGGACGACACCCCCTCGATGCGCTTCAGCACCGCCATGGACCTGCTGCTGCTGCTGAACGTCGGCGGGGCCAAGCACACCACGGACAGCATGGTCGGCCGGCTCCGGGCGGCGGGCCTGGCCGTCGGGGACATCCGCCCGGTCAACCCGTTCCTGCACGCGTTCGACTGCATGGTCCCCGCGTGAGCGATTCCTCCCAGCACACCGGTGCCGGGTCCGCGTCGGACGCGGGCCCGGCACCGGTGGTCCGGCCGGAGGGTCAGGCGCCGGCGTCGCGCTCCCAGAGGTAGAAGCGCTGCGCCATGGCGTCCTTCGGGGACCGCCAGGTCTCCGGGTCGTACGCGCTGACGTACGCCGTGAGCCGCTCGCTGACCTCCTTGAACTCGGGGTGCGAGGTGATCTTGGCGATGGCCGGCCCGGGCTCGCGGTCGGACTCGATGAGGTGCATGTACACATCGCCGAACTGGAAGAGGCTGCGCCGGACGACACCGACGAGGTGCGGCAGCTCCCCCCGGTCGGACTCCGCGAACACCTTGGCGATGTCGGGGGCGGAGCCCGGGGCCATCCGGGCGACGATCAGGGCCTGGTGCACGGTCGTCTCCTGTCGTCCGGCTCAGTCGGCCAGGGCCGGGGCGGGCCGCTCACCGGCGGCCGCCTTCTCGATCTTCTCCCGGATCAGCTCCAGCTGGACCTTGGAGTTCCGGTTGATGTTGTCGGTCATCCAGTCGTCGTCGACCGGCGCGTCCGGCTTCATCTCGAAGTCCTGGGTCCAGACCATCCGGGTGCCGGCGGGGACCTCCTCGTACCGCCAGTGGATGTTCATGTAGGCGAAGGGTCCGGTCTCCACCCGGCGTGCCTTGACGGTGCGGGAGGTGCGGTCCGGCTCGCGCTCGGAGACCCAGCTCCAGACGGTGCCGTTGTCGTCCGGGTGCATGGTGAGCCGGAAGGTGGTCTTCTCGCCCTCCCGCTTGAGGACCTCCACCGACGCGTACTCGCTGAACAGCTGCGGCCAGCGCTCCAGGTCGTTGGTCATGTCCCAGACCAGGTCCAGCGGGGCCGCGATGGTGATCTCGTTCTGGGTGTGTCCTGCCATGTCAGGCTCCTGCCATCAGGGTGCTGTTGACGAGGTCGAGGAACTGCTGCGGTGTCTTGCAGCGCTCCGCGTCGACCGGCATCGGGGTGCCGTGCGTGTTCTCCAGTTCGCCGACGATGCCGAGCAGGCCGAGCGAGTCGACGCCGAGGACGTCGAAACCCGTCTCCGGCTGCTCCTTGAGCTGCTCGGGGCTGACGGTGACCCCGGCGGCCTTCTTCATCAGCGCGGCGAGTTCTTCCACGGTGATCTGGGACATGTTCTCCTCCTTTGCTTCCTCACTGCGCGGTGCCGCGTCGCAGCACCAGCGCCGAGTTCGACCCCATGAGTCCGCGGCTGAGGACCAGCGCCGTGCGCAGTTCGGCGACACGGGCGTGGCCCGTCACGAGGTCGAGGTCGTGGCAGACGTCGAAGACGTTCGGCGTCGGCGGGATCAGGCCGTGCTCCATCGCGAGCACGGCCGCCGCGGTGTCCAGCACGGGGGCCGCGCAGTACCCCCGGCCGGTCCCGGTCTTGGGCGCGGTGACCGGTACCCGGGTGCCGTGCCCGCCGAGGACGTCGGCGATGGCCAGCGCCTCGGCGCGGTCCGCCGCCGGGACCCCGAGGGCGTCGGCGAAGACGACGTCGACCTCCTCGGGGGCGCAGTCGGCCTCCCGCAGGGCCTGCCGGACGGCCTGCGCGAGGCCCTCCCGGGACTCCTCCCAGCGGGAGGCGCCGGTGAAGGTCGCCCCGTGGCCCGCCACGAAGGCCCGGATCCGGGCGCCGCGGGCGCGGGCGGTGCCCGACGCCTCCACCACGAGCATGGCGCCGCCCTCGGCCGGGACGAACCCGCAGGCGCCGTCCGTGAACGGGCGGTACGCCCGGGAGGGATCCGGCTCGCGGCTCAGTTCGTCGTAGCCGAGCTGGCAGACCATCGAGTACGGCGCGAGGGGCGCCTCGGTGGAGCCGGCCACGATCACGTCGGTGCCGCGCCGTACCGCCCGTGCCGCGTGGGCGAGGGCGTCCAGGCCGCCGGCCTCGTCGGAGGCGACGACCGAGCAGGGTCCCTTGAAGCCGCGGCGGATGGACACCTGGCCGGTGCTCGCGGCGTAGAACCAGGCGATGGACTGGTACGGCCCGACGAACCGGCTGCCCTTGCCCCACAGCTGCTGCAGTTCGCGCTGGCCGAACTCGCCGCCGCCGGACCCGGCCGCGGTGACCACGCCGATGGAGTAGGGCGCGTCGGGCACGCTGCCCGGCCCGAGCCGGGCGTCGTCCAGCGCGAAGTCGGCCGCGGCCATGGCGTAGTGCGTGAACCGGTCGGTCTGGACGAGGAAGCGCTCCTCGATCGTCGCCGCCGGGTCGAAGGCGCGGACCTCACCGGCCACCTTGAGGGGAAGGTGCTCGCAGCCCTCGCGGGTGATCCGGTCGAGGACGCTCAGGCCCTCCTGGGTGGACTTCCAGAAGGTGCCGGTGGTGGTGCCGTTGGGCGCGACCACACCGATGCCGGTGATGGCCGCGTGCCGGTCCTGCGGTTCGCTCATCGTGTCCTCACTCCCTCGGCCGGGTCAGGATCACCGCGGACTGGAAACCGCCGAACCCGCTGCCCACGGACAGCACGCTGGTCAGCTTCCGTTCGCGGGCGACACGCGGGACGTAGTCCAGGTCGCACTCGGGGTCGGGGATCTCGTAGTTCGCGGTCGGCGGGACGACCTGCTTGACGAGGGCCAGCACACAGGCGACCAGCTCGATGGCGCCGATCGCCCCGAGGGAGTGCCCCACCATGGACTTGATGGAGCTCATCGGGGTGTCGTAGGCGTGGTGGCCGAGCGCCCGCTTCACGGCCGCCGTCTCGTGGCGGTCGTTCTGCCGGGTGCCGGAGCCGTGCGCGTTGACGTAGTCGATCGCCGTGGGGTCGAGCCGCGCCTGGTCGAGGGCGGTGTCGATGGCACGCGCCATCTCCAGTCCCTCCTTGGTCAGGCCGGTCATGTGGTAGGCGTTGCCGAAGGTGGCGTAGCCGCCGAACTCGCAGTACACGTGGGCACCGCGGGCCCGGGCGTGCTCCAGTTCCTCCAGGACGAGCACCGCGCCGCCCTCGCCCATGACGAAGCCGTCACGGTTGTTGTCGAAGGGCCGGGAGGCGTGCGCGGGGTCGTCGTTGTTCGGGGACGTGGCCTTGATCGCGTCGAAGCAGGCCATGGTGATCGGGGAGATCGGCGAGTCCGACGCCCCGGCGATGCATATGTCGGCCCGGCCCTCCTGGACGGTGTGGAAGGCGTACCCGACGGCGTCCAGACCGGAGGTGCAGCCGGTGGAGACGGTCTGCACCGGACCCTGTGCGCCGAAACGTTCCGCCACCGCGGAGGCCACGGTGCTCGGCGAGAACGCCCGGTGCAGCTGCGGCTCCGCCTCGGTGTGGTCGACGTCCCAGCGCCGGCCGCGGTGGCTGACCAGGACGTAGTCGTGCTCCAGCCGGGTGGTGCCGCCGACGGCGGTGCCCAGGGAGACACCGACCCGCCAGGGGTCCTCCCGGGCGAGGTCGAGACCGGAGTCCCGTACCGCCTCCTCGCCGGCGACCAGGGCGAACTGTATGTACCGGTCCGCCCCCTGGACCTGCTCGGCGTCCAGGCCGTGTGCGGCGGGGTCGAAGTCGCACTCGGCGGCGATCCGGGACCGCAGCCCGGTCGGGTCGAAGAACGTGATGCCCCGCGTCGCGGTACGGCCCTCGGCGAGCAGCTCCCAGAACGCCGGTACGCCGATCCCGCCCGGTGCCACGACGCCTATGCCGGTGACCGCCACGCGCCGGCTCATGAGCGGACCTGCGCCCGGTCGGCCGGCGCGGCGGCGGCGGTTTCCGTCCCCTCGGTGTCGACGTGGCCGAGGGCCGGCCGGGGGGCCAGCGGACCCAGGTGGAAGACGATCCGCGCCTCCACGTTGCCCACGTTGCGGAACCGGTGGCGCATGTTCATGGGGATCATCAGCCCCTGCTCGGGCCGCAGCGGGTGCGGCTCGCCGTCCAGGTCCACCTCCAGCTGGCCGCAGACGACGTAGACGAACTCCTCGGAGTAGGGGTGGTAGTGCTCCCCGATGCGGTCGCCGGGCTGCACGATGGCCACGCCCATGAAACCGCTGGTGGAGCCCACCGTCGCCGGGGTGAGCATGGCGCGCAGATCGCCGCCGCGCCGGGTGTTGGGCTCGACCTCGCTGAGGTCCACGATCTTCGGAAGGGGTTTGATCACGGCGTTCCTCCGTTGGTGTGCTGGGCCTGCCGGGTCAGGCGTCGGGCGAGCGGCGGTCGGTGACGAGGTCCATGCCTACGGGCTCCCCGTCCAGCAGGCTGCCGAGCGCGGCCTGCCGACCGGACTCCGACAGCAGGGCCCGGGCGCCCGGGCCGGGGCGTACGTCGACCAGCCGGACGACGACGTCGTCGCGCTGGAAGATCGTGCTGCGCAGGACCGGGCTGTCCGGGTCCTCCGCCGCCGCCTCGTCCTGCTGGGCCAGCAGTTCCGCCAGCCGCATCCCGCAGTCCGGCCGGGCCGGGTAGTACAGCGCCTGCCGCTCGCCCTCGGTGAGTTCGTCCGCGGTGACGTGGTGCACGGCCGGCAGCGCCGCCCGGGTGAAGAACACCCGCGCGGACTCCTGGTCGTTGAGGTCCCGCTCCTGCTCCAGATAGGGGTTGATGGCCTCCTCGACGGCCCGCACCTCGGGCTGCCGGGCGACGTGGCGCAGCGCCGCGAGCAGGTCGCCACGCACCTCGATGGCCCGCACGACCCGGTTGCCGTGCATGAACAGGGAGGTACGGCACAGCCGGGTCGTCTCGTCGACCCGCGCCTGGGGCGAGGCGTAGTCGGAGAGGATCCTCTTGACCTCCCGCTCGCTGCCCGGCTTGACCGTGAAGGTCAGCGCGTGCCGGATCACGCCGTCGCCGATCCGCGGCGAGGCCTGGAGCCGGCGCCGCGACGCGGCCCCGGCCGGCTCGCCGCCGGTCTCGCGGACGATGTGGAACCTGAGCGACCGGGTGTCCCGGACGCAGCTGTGCAGCGGTTCCACCATCCGCACGTGCTCCTCGCTGTTCACCCAGGTCAGGAACGGCGGGGCGCTCTCCCACTCGCTGGTGATGAGCCATTGGGAGGGATTCTCGATCGACTGGCACAGCTGGTCGCTGACGTGGCCGGGCACCTGCGCCACCTGGTTGCACAGTTGCTCGTAGGCCTCCAGGAACTGCTGCTGGGCGCCGTCGTTGACGTCCACGAGCAGGACGACCCGGAGACGGGAGCCGTCGAACACGGACTGGGAGACCCTCTTCGACACCTCGCGCGTCGACTGGTCCGAGATCTTTTCCGACAAGGTGGTCATGCTGCGCATCTCCTTCACGGGGGCAGAGGCGAACGCCGGCCGCCGATGACGCGACGTCAGCGCTTCTTGATCCTGTGCCGCTTCCCGCGGTGCGCGCGACTCGCGTGAACCACGTGGGTGATTGAGCACGCGAAAACCGTCCCAGCGGGCACAGAAACTGCGACGCGCCTCACATCCCGACCCTGCCTCTGGAGACTCGATGCAGCACAAAGCCGATCACCGGGTGCCCGTCCTCGTCGTGGGCGGCTCCCTGGTGGGCCTGTCCCTCTCCCTCTTCCTGGGCCGCCTCGGCGTACCGCACATGCTCGTCGAGCGGCACTCCGGAACCTCGATCCATCCGCGTGGCCGCGGCAACAACCTGCGCACGATGGAGCTGTTCCGGGTGGCCGGCGTCGAGCCGGACATCAAGACGGCGGCCTCGCTCCTCGCCGCCAACCACGGCATCCTCCAGACGCCGACGCTGGTCGGCGACGCCGGCGAATGGCTGTTCAGAGAGATCGACCCGGGCGGCGGACTGGCGAAGTTCAGCCCCACGACGTGGTGCCTGTGCAGCCAGAACGACCTCGAACCGGTGCTGCTGAAGGGGGCCCGCGCCCTCGGCGGCGACCTGCGCTACTTCCACGAACTGGAGGCCTTCGAACAGGACCCCGAAGGAGTGACGGCGTTCGTCCGGGACCGTGACAGCGACGCGCTGTACACCGTCCGGGCGGACTACCTGATCGCGTGCGACGGCCCGCGCAGCCCCATCCGGAACCGGCTCGGCATCGGACAGAGCGGGCCGGGTGACCTGTTCGCCAACGTGAGCGTCACCTTCCGCTCCAAGCTGCTCGCCGAGACGGTCGGCGACCGGCACTTCATCTGCTGCTACCTCACGAACCCCGAGGCCGACGGCGCCCTGCTGCCCGTCGACAACAAGGAGCACTGGGTCTTCCACGCCCCCTGGCACCCGGAGCACGGCGAGACGCTGGAGGAGTTCACCGAGGAGCGGCTCCAGCGGCACATCCGGCTGGCCGTCGGCGTCCCCGACCTCGACGTCGAGATCACCGGCAAGGCGTCCTGGCGCGCCGCGGAACGCGTCGCCGAGCGGTACACGGCCGGACGGGTGCTGCTCGCCGGCGACTCCGCCCACGAGATGTCCCCGACCGGCGCCTTCGGCTCCAACACCGGCATCCAGGACGCCCACAACCTGGCCTGGAAGCTGGCCGCCGTGCTCGACGGCTGGGCCGGACCGGACCTGCTGGAGACCTACGACACCGAGCGCCGGCCCGTCGCCATGGCCACCAGCGCGCGCGCCTCGGCCCGCTCGGTGGAGCACAGCCACCCCGGCTTCGCGCCCACGCCCGGCGTCGGCGGCGGGCCGCGCAGCGGCATCCTCCCGGTGGTCCTGTGCTACCGCTACCTGGAGGGCGCCGTCCTGGACGCCGACCCCGCCCATCCGGTCGTACCCGACGCGGTGCGGCTGACCGGGGACCCGGGCAGCCGGTCCCCGCATCTGTGGCTGCGCCGCGCGGGCGCCCGGCTCTCCACGGTCGACCTCTACGAGCGGTCCATGGTGCTGCTCTGCGACGCCGGGTCGGCGGCGGGTGCCGCCTGGCACGCGGCCGCCCGGCGCATCGCCGGCACGGACGGCGTACGGCTGGAGGCGTACCGGATCGGCGCGGGTGCGGACGCCGACCTGACGTACGACGGCGAGGGACCCGGCGGCGGCACCGACTGGGCCGCGGCGCACGGCACGACCGCGGACGGGGCGGTGCTGGTACGGCCGGACGGGTTCGTGGCCTGGCGCGCGGCCGGCGCGGTGGCGGATCCGGAGGCGGAGCTGCGGAGGGTGCTGGCGGCGGTTCTGCGGAGGGGCTGAGCACAGGAGTGAGCCCCCGGTGGCCGTCGGCCACCGGGG
>NZ_JBEYXJ010000070.1:0-46174 GCF_040645015.1 Streptomyces sp. NPDC046881
GGTTGCCCCCTCGGTCTGCGGCCACACGCCCTGGGCCGGACGCCGGGGGGCCTACGGGCGCAGGCACACATGCGTAGGCCGACGCCCGTGGGCCAACACCCGTAGGCCAACACGCCTCGGTCAACGCTCGTAGGCCCACGCCCCTAGGCCCACACGCGTAGGCCAACACTCGTAGGCCCACACCCGCAGGCCCACGCCCGTTGACCGTCCGTCAGGCGATGCGGCCCGCCGCCAGCACCAACCGCGCCAGTTCGGGGTGCACGATGTCGCTGTGGGCCCCGGTCGGCGCGCCCCCGCGCCGGACGACGGCCGCCGCGTCCACGTTCACGCAGCCGGATGCGGGCAGCGGGCCGCCGAGGGCCGCCGCCAGGTCCAGGCGGGCGGTGCCCGGGACGGCCTGTACCCCGTCGTGCCCCATGGCCCCCCACCGGGGCCCGAGCACGGCCGCGATCTCGCTGCCCGCGCACGCGCGGTCGTCCCCGGCGAGCCGGGAGGCCAGCGGGTAGAACGTGCCGAGGGCCGCGTCGAAGTGCGAGTAGCAGCACACCACCGGACCGTCGACGCGCCGCTGCCGGCCTTCGAGCGCCCCGGACCGGTCCGGGGCGTGCGGCAGCCGGTCCGCGAAGGCGTAGTGCGAGAAGGCCCCTTGGAGCAGGGTCACCGACTTCACCGTGTCCACGCCCGCGGGCAGCCCGCGCAGCGCGAACGCCACCAGCCGGCCGCCGAAGCTGTGCCCGGCCAGATGCACCCGCACCCCCGGCGCCGCGTCGGCCACCCGCCCGAGAACCGGACCGAGTCCCCGCTCGCCGACCGTCCCGGCCCGCCGCTTCATCCGGTAGTACGTCGCCTGCCGCAGCAGTTCCTTCGCGCCGTCCCACGGATTCGGCAGGCTGAACCCGGCCCCGCCGCCCTCCGGTCCCAGCGCGGCCAGGGCCTCGGCGAACTGCTCGCACACGGTCACCGGATCCCCGGCGAACACGGCCGGTTCGCCCTCCTCGTCCGTGTCGGCCACCCCCGGGTCCCCGTCGGCGTCCAGCAGCAGCCGCACCAGCCGCCCGAACTCGGCCAGCCCCCGTGCGCCGTCCGGCCGTTCGTCCAGCATCCGGGCCAGCTGGTCCAGCACCGGCGCCCGGCCCGGGAAGGCCTCCAGCAGGGCGCGCCGGGAGTCCTTGTCGAGCACCGGGCGCGGCGCCGCCTCCGCCTCCACGGCCGCCACGGACTTCGGGAAGTCCGGGATCGGCTCGTCGCTGAACCGCATCGACGGCCAGACCACGCCGACGTACCCGAGCCGCGCCTTCGGGGCCAGCTTCGGCATCGGGGCGAAGAAGCGGCGGTACAGCGCGGTCGCGCCCGAACGGTCGTTGTTCCAGCCGTGCGAGAAGACGATCAGGTCACGGACGCCGCGCTCCGTGACCTGCGCCACCAGCCGGTCGCGTTCGGGGCCCTCCACGTCCCCGTCCGCGTCGAAGGTCAGCTCCCAGTAGGGAGTCACGCTCATCCCAGCATCCGCCATACCAGGCTCCCTCGTCCCCCGAGACACGGTGCGAAACGGTGTGCTTCGCGCGTATCGTCCTGCGGGGACGCGGGGTTGGCCATACGGTGCGGCTCACTTGTAGAGGAGATATTCCTTTCGAACCCGCCGGAACGCGGCCAGCTCCTCCTGCCAGGCGCCCGTCACCTCGTCCGTGCCGGCGCCCGCGTCGATCATCGTGCGCACCCGGGCGGAACCGGTGAGCTTGTCGATCCAGTTGTCGGACCGCCAGGCGAAGCCGCTCCACACCTTCCGGGCGGTCACCAGCAGCGCGATCCCGGTGCGTACGGGGTCGTAGGCGGCCCGGTCGGTCACGTGGATCTGCACCCCGCCGACGGTCCTGCCCTGGAACTTGGAGAACGTGGGCGTGAAGTACGCCTCCCGGAACCGCACGCCCGGCAGCCCGAGTCCGTTCGCGGCGGCGGCCCAGCGGCCGTCGACGCCCTCGGCGCCGAGGAGTTCGAAGGGCCGGGTGGTGCCGCGTCCCTCGGAGAGGTTGGTGCCCTCGAACATGCAGGTGCCGGAGTACACCAGCGCGGTGTCCGGGGTGGGCATGTTCGGGCTCGGCGGCACCCAGGGCAGGCCGGAGGCGTCGTAGAACCCGGCGCGTCGCCAGCCCGTCATGCGTACGGTCTCCAGGGCGGCCGGCGTGGCCAGGAACTCCCCGTTGAAGAGGCGGGCCAGCTCCGCGACGGTCATCCCGTGGGCCTGCGCGATCGGCTGCCGGCCGACGAAGGTGGCGAACTCCTTGTGCAGCACCGGACCCTGCGCCTCGCGGCCGGTCACCGGGTTGGGGCGGTCCAGGACGACGAAGCGCCTGCCGGCGAGCTGGGCCGCCTCCATGCAGTCGTACAGGGTCCAGATGTAGGTGTAGAAGCGGGCGCCGACGTCCTGGATGTCGAAGACGACCGTGTCGACGCCGGAGGAGGTGAAGACGTCGGCGAGCGGCCGGCCGTTCTTGAGGTACGTGTCGTACACCGGGAGGCCGGTGGCGGGGTCGTCGTAGCGGCCCTCGGAGCCGCCGGCCTGGGCGGTGCCGCGGAAGCCGTGTTCGGGGCCGAAGACCGCCGTCAGCTCGACGCGGGGGTCCTGGTGCATGACGTCGACGATGTGCCGGGCGTCTCTGGTGATGCCGGTGGGGTTGGTGACGACGCCCACCTTCTGGCCGGAGAGGAGTGAGTAGCCGTCGGCCGCGAGCCTTTCGAAGCCGGTGCGCGGATGCTCGCGGTGCCGGGGTGCCGCCGGGGCCGCCGCCAGCGTGGTGGAGGCGAGCAGGCTTCTTCGGGAGAGGGGCATGGGTCCTCCGGTGGGTCGTCGCGTGCGGGCCGGGTGGGGCTGGTCGCGCAGTTCCCCCGCGCCCTTTAGGTTGGGACAGTTCCCCTTCCCTCACACATACCGACTGGTTAGTCTGTCCTCGGCAGAGCCGATTTCGCACCGTGTCGAAGGAGACCGATGGTGGAAGCCGTGCAGGATGCGGGAGTGGTCGTCACCGGGGCGGGCGGTGGGATCGGGGCCGCGCTGGCCCGGCGGTTCGCCGCCGCGGGGGCCCGGGTCGTGGTGAACGACCTGGATGCCGCGAAGGCCGAGGCCGTGGCCCACGAGATCGGCGGGACCGCCGTGCCCGGCGACGCCTCCGCGATCGTCGCCGAGGCCCGGGACGCGCTCGGCGGCACGGTGGACGTCTACTGCGCCAACGCCGGCGTCGCCTTCGAGGACGGCGACCTCGACGGCCCGCTGGAGGAGAAGACCTGGGCGACGTCCTGGGACGTCAACCTGATGGCCCACGTCCGCGCGGCCCACGCGCTGCTGCCCGACTGGCTGGAGCGGGGCAGCGGACGGTTCGTCTCCACCGTCTCCGCCGCCGGACTGCTGACGATGATCGGCGCGCCCTCCTACAGCGTGACCAAGCACGGCGCCTACGCCTTCGCCGAGTGGCTGTCGCTGACGTACCGCCACCGGGGGATCAAGGTGCACGCCATCTGCCCGCAGGGCGTGCGCACCGACATGCTGGCCGCCACCGGCAGCGCCGGCGACCTGGTGCTCCACCCCACCGCGATCGAGCCGGCGGCCGTGGCCGACGCGCTGTTCCAGGGCATGGAGGAGGACCGCTTCCTGATCCTGCCGCACCCCGAGGTCGCCGGCTTCTACCAGGTGCGGGCCGGTGAACCCGACCGCTGGCTCGCCACCATGAACCACATCCAGCAGAAGTGGGAGGCCGCCCGGTGACCGCCTCCCGCTACGCCGCCCGTCCCTGGCTCGCGCTGCTCGACGAGAGCCAGCGCGCCCCGCTCGACCCCGCCGACTCGCTCGTGCACGCCCTGCGCGACGCCGTCGCCGACGCCCCCCACCGCACCTTCCTCGCCTACTTCGACGCCCGGCTCGACTACCGCGAGGTGGACGAGCTGACCGACGGCGTGGCCGCCCACCTCGTCGCGCGCGGCCTGGAGCGCGGCGACCGGGTCGCCGTCCTGCTGCAGAACTCCCCGCACTTCGTGCTGGCCGTGCTCGGCGCCTGGAAGGCGGGCGCGACCGTCGTCCCGGTCAACCCCATGTACAAGTCGGGCGAGGTGGCGCACGTCCTGCGGGACGGCGAGGTGGCCGCGCTGATCTGCTCCGACCGGGCCTGGGAGACGTACCTGCGGGAGACGGCCGCCGACTCGCCGGTGCGGATCGCGCTCACCGCGTGCGAGCGGGACTTCCAGACGCGCGACGACCCGCGCGTGCTGACCTTCGAGCGGCTGCCCCAGGCCCCGGACGCCGACGACCTGGTGGCCGTCGCCCGGCAGGGCGGCCGGGCCCCCGAGGACCGCCTGCCGCGCCCCGACGACATCGCCCTGATCAGCTACACCTCCGGCACCAGCGGCACCCCCAAGGGCGCCACCAACACGCACGCCAACATCATGTACAACGCCGAGCGGCAGGCCACCGGGCTCGGCCTGCCCGAGGCGCCCGTCTACTACGCGCTCGCGCCGCTGTTCCACATCACCGGCATGGTCTGCCAGTTCGGCGCCTGTCTCAGCAGCGCGGGCACCCTGGTGCTCACCTACCGCTTCGAGCCCGGTGTCGTCCTGGAGGCCTTCGCCGAGCACCGCCCGCACTACACCGTGGGCCCCTCCACCGCCTACATGGCGCTCGCCGCCCACCCGGACGCCGGCCGCGAGCACTTCGCCTCCTTCGTGAACCTGTCCTCGGGCGGCGCGCCCGTACCGCCGGCCCTGGTGGAGACGTTCCGGGAGCGCCTGGGACCGTACATCCGCGTCGGCTACGGCCTCACCGAGTGCACCGCCCCCTGCGCCTCCGTGCCACCCCACCTGGAGGCGCCCGTGGACCCGGTCTCCGGCACGCTGTCCGTGGGTCTGCCCGGCGCCGACACGGTCGTGCGGATCCTGGACGAGCAGGGCGCGGAGGTGCCCTTCGGCGAGCACGGCGAGATCGTCGTCCGCGGCCCGCAGGTGGTGCCCGGCTACTGGCGGCGCCCCGACGCGACCGCCGAGACCTTCCCGGACGGCGAGCTGCGCACCGGCGACATCGGGTTCATGGACGAGCAGGGCTGGCTGTACGTCGTGGACCGCAAGAAGGACATGATCAACGCGTCCGGCTTCAAGGTGTGGCCGCGCGAGGTCGAGGACGTCCTGTACACGCACCCGGCGGTGCGCGAAGCGGCCGTGGTCGGCGTGCCGGACGGGTACCGTGGCGAGACGGTCAAGGCCTATATCAGCCTCCGTCCGGGGGCCGAGGCGGACCCGGACGAACTGGCGGTGTACTGCAAGGAGAGACTGGCCGCCTACAAGTACCCGCGGCTGGTGGAGATCCTGCCCGACCTGCCCAAGACGGCGAGTGGGAAGATCCTCCGGCGGGAACTGCGTTCCCCCACCGGACACGACTAGCAGCAGACCCGATCAGCAGAACGGAAAGGCAGGTGGCGGCAGTGCCCAGGACGACGGACGGAGACGGCACGCCCGTCCCGCAGCGGCTGCTGGCCGCCGCCACCCGGCTCTTCGCCGAGCAGGGCTACGACCGCACCTCCGTGCAGGAGATCGTGGAGGCGGCCGGCGTCACCAAGGGGGCGCTGTACCACTACTTCGGCTCCAAGGACGACCTCCTGCACGAGGTGTACGCGCGCGTGCTGCGCCTCCAGCAGGAGCGGCTGGACACCTTCGCCAACGCCGACGAGCCCGTGGAGAAGCGGCTCAGAGGCGCGGCGGCGGACGTCGTCGTCACGACGATCGAGAACCTCGACGACGCGATGATCTTCTTCCGGTCCATGCACCACCTGAGCCCGGAGAAGAACAAGCAGGTCCGCGCCGAGCGCCGGCGCTACCACGAGCGCTTCCGCGCGCTGATCGAGGAGGGCCAGAAGGCCGGCGTCTTCTCCACGGCGACCCCGGCCGACCTGATCGTGGACTACCACTTCGGCTCCGTCCACCACCTGTCGACCTGGTACCGCCCCGACGGCCCGCTGAGCCCCCAGGAGGTGGCCGACCACCTCGCCGACCTGCTGCTGCGGGCCCTGCGCCCGTAGCCCGCGGGCCGGCCGGCTAGCCGATGATCTCCTTGAAGAACAGGACGGCGGAGCCGGCCGCACCGCCGCCCACGCTCACCGCGACCGGCCACGGGTTGCCGGCCAGCGCCGCCAGCACGGTGGCGCCGGCCCCGGCCAGGGCGGCCAGCAGGAACACCAGGGCGGCGCGCTGGGTGAGCAGCGGCCCGTCCCGGTCGGGCCGCGAACGGTCGGGCTGGGACACCCCGGCACCCCTCACCTGACACCGGGGACCGGGGCGCCCACCGGCTCCCGGGGCGGCACGCCGACGCCGTCCCGGTCCGACAGCAGCCACGGGTCCTGCGCGGGCCGGATCAGCGGGAACTCGACCTCCCCGTCCGCGCGCACCCGGACGCCGTGCACCGCCGGTTCCGGAAGGCTGTTGTAGTGGAACGGCGTCGAGAAGTAGTAGGCGCCGGTGTCCGGGACGACGACCAGGTCACCGGGGCGCAGCAGCGGCAGCGCACGGTCGCGGGCCAGCAGGTCGCCGGCGAAGCAGGCCGGGCCCGCCACGTCCTGCCGCACGGGCCGGCCCCGCCTGGCCGTGCCGTTCCCGTCGTACGCCTCGATCCGCAGCGGCCAGGCGTCGGGGCCGAACACGGTCCGGGTGGCGACCTGCACACCCGCGTGGGTGACGGCGATCGGCCGGCCCCCCGCGGTCTTGGTGTACTCGACGTACGCGGCCAGGAACCCGTTCTTCGCCAGGAGCGAGCGGCCGAACTCGGTGATGATCCGGTACCCGCCCCGGAACAGGTTCGGCGCGTGCGCCCGCAGCTGTCCGACGTACGCGGCGAAGCCGGGCGTGACCTCGTCGCCGGCGAAGTTGACGGGGAGTCCGCCGCCGATGTCGACGCCCTCGATCCGGCCCGGCCCGAAGGCCGCCTCCACCTCGTCCGCGAACTCCACCGCCTGGGCCACCCCGCGGGCCATGAGGTCCAGGGGGCAGCCCTGGGACCCGGTGTGCGTGTGCACCCAGGTCAGCCACGGGTGCTCGGCGAAGGCCCGGACCAGTCGCTCCCGGTTGCCCGGGTCCGTCAGCGGCACGCCGAACTTCGAGGTGCTCGTGGCGGTGCTCATCGCGGCGATCCTGCCGCCGCCGATCTGGCAGTTGAGGCGCACCCCGATCCGGGACGACGAAGGGCGCCGGGCGAGGAGGTCCGCGATCCGCTCCAGCTCCTGGAAGCCGTCCGCGTTGACGGCCACCCCGAGGGCCAGGGCCCGTTCCAGCTCCGGCCGGGTCTTGGCGGGCGCGTCGAACACGATCCGCTCGGCCGGGAAGCCGGCCGCGAGCGCCCGGGCCAGCTCGCCCGCGGACGCCACCTCGCATCCCATGCCGAGCCCGGCCAGCTCCCGGAGCACGGGCACCAGGCAGTTGGCCTTCGCGGCGAACGTGTGCAGGACGCGCGGCGGCGCGGACGGGCCGGCGCCCTGCCGGGCGCTCTCCCCGCCGGGGCCGGCGAACGCCTCGTGCAGCGCGCCGACCGTGGCCGCGACCCCGTCGAGGTCGACGAAGGCGGCCAGCAGGGACTCCTCCGGGTCCAGCAGCCCCTGCCGTACGGCCTCCTGGAGGATGCGTTCACGCCGGGCGGCGGCGGGGATCACAGCGGTCATGGTGAACCTTCCGGTGTCGGGATCGCGAGGCCCGGGAGCGTCCCGGGCGCCCTCCCAGGCTGCTCGCCGCGCCCGCCGCCCGTCTTCGTCGGTTCGGCAGAGAGGCCCCTCCCGTGACCGCATGCGGGAGGCGCTACCGGGCCCCGCGGGCCGCGCCGTTGTGCGCCCCGACGACAACGGCGCCCCGTCTCCGTGCGGGCGCACGAACGGCGGCGCCGGTGTCACGGCCGCTGCGAGGGCCCGGCCGGTCCCGGGCCGTCGTCGGCCAGCCGTAACTGGAGCTGCGCCAGCAGACGCGCGTCCGGGCTGCCGAGGTCGAGCCCCGAGACCGCGGTGATCCGGCCCAGCCGGTACCGCAGGCTGTTGGGATGCACCGAGAGGCTGCGCGCGGCGGCGGACACGTCACCGAAGTGGTCGAGGTAGGCCCGCAGCGTCTCCACGAGCCGGCTCCCGGCGTGCTCGGCGTCGAACGCGGCCAGCCGCGCCACCGAGGTCCCCGGCGGCAGCCGTACGTCCCGCAGCGCCTCGACCGCCTGCAGGACGCCGATCGTGTCCGCCACCTCCTCCACCCACGCCACGGTCCGCGAACCCCCGGCCCGGCCCAGGGCCTTGAGCGCCAGCTCGGCGTCCCGGCGCGACCCGGCAGCCCGCGCCAGCGCCGGCACCACCGCACCCAGTCCCACCCGCACCGGCCCGCCGGTCGCCTCCGACACCCGTGCCGCCAGCGACTCCCCGAGCCGCGCCAGCTGCTCACGGGCCCGGTCCGGGTGCAGCGCGCACACCAGCACCAGGGCACGGCCGCCCGCCGGTACGACCACGACCCGGTGCCCGAGCGCGGTGCAGTGCAGGGTGAGCAGGCCGTACATCGTCGACGGGTCGCGGGACGGCTCCTCCCCGGGCGCGTCCGTGCCGAGGCCCACCGCCAGCACGGCGCAGGGCTCCTGCGCCGGCAGCGACGCCCGCTCGGCCAGCAGTTCCGCCGAGCCGCGCTCCTCCAGCAGCGCCCGCGCCGCGTCCTCCGCCAGCCGGCTGTCCGCACCGCGCGTGTGGTGGCGCAGCAGGTGGGCGGCGGCCGCCCGGGACGCCGTACGCAGCGCCTCGGCCGCGTTCGGGGCGAGCGGCCTGCCGCCGACCGCGGCCACCCAGACCGACCCCAGCACCTCGCCGTTCGCGCGGACGGCGCACACCAGGCGCTCCGGATCGTCGCCCCGGGCCCGCCGGTGCAGCACCTCGTCCGTCGCCCACAGGGCACGGAACAGCCCCGCCTCCCGCATCGCGGCCACCCGCCAGGGCGGGACCCGCCGCCCCAGGATGGTCAGCCGGCGCATCTCGTCCACGTTCTCCTCCGTCGAGGAGTACGCCAGGACGCGGGAGTCGGTGTCCTCGATGGTCACCGAGCCGCCGACCAGGGCGGCGACCGCGTCGGCCAGCGCGTCCAGGTCCCCGACGGCGGGCCCGAGGGCCGGTGGCGCCCCCGCGGCGGCCAGTCCGGCCCGCACCACGCCCACCAGCTGCTCCCAGTCGCACCACCGGGTGCGGTACAGCACCGCCACCCCGGCCTCCTCGGCGGCCGAACGCAGCGCCCGGGCGGACTGTTCGGTGCGGTCGGGGCCCAGCACCACACCGCTGGCGCCGGCGGCACCGGCCCGGCGCACGACGTCCAGGGCGTGCGCCGAGGCGGGGTCGACGGCCGGCGCGAGCAGCAGTACCCGCGGACCGATGCCGGGCTCCAGCGGATCCAGCACCGCCGCCCTGCCGACGGGCACCGCCAGTCCGGCCGGTGCCGTGTCCAGCTCCAGGGCCCCCGACCCCACGACGGACAGCAGCCGCTCCAAGGTCACCCCGGTCTCCGTGGCCGTCCGCCACTCCGGGTGGTCCCGCAGGTCCGTCACGCTTCCCCCACTCGACGCGCCGCCGGCCCGCCGGGCCGGTTCCGGAAGGGGTACGACACCACAGACGGGGCGCGCACTCAACGGCGCACGGAACTCACGCGGGGGGCACGGCCGGTGCGGCGCCGGGGCCGCACCGGTGTGCGCGTCACAGGTACTGCTTCAGCTCCCGGCGGGCCAGCGACCGCTGGTGGACCTCGTCCGGGCCGTCGGCGAGCATCAGCGTGCGGGCGCTCGCGTACAGCTCGGCCAGCGGGAAGTCCTGGCTCACCCCGCCCGCGCCGTGCAGCTGGATCGCCCGGTCCAGGATGCCGACCACCGCGCGCGGCGTGGCGATCTTGATGGCCTGGATCTCGGTGTGGGCGCCCTTGTTGCCGACGGTGTCCATCAGCCAGGCCGTCTTCAGCACCAGCAGCCGCAGCTGCTCCACGGTGACCCGGGCGTCGGCGATCCAGTTCTGGACCACGCCCTGCTGCGCCAGCGCCTTGCCGAACGCGGTACGGCTCACGGCCCGCCGGCACATCAGCTCGATGGCCCGCTCGGCCATGCCGATCAGCCGCATGCAGTGGTGGATCCGGCCGGGGCCGAGCCGGGCCTGGGCGATGGCGAAGCCGCCGCCCTCCTCGCCGACGAGGTTCGCCACCGGCACGCGCGCGTGGTCGAAGACCACCTCGGCGTGGCCGCCGTGCGAGTGGTCCTCGTAGCCGAAGACCTGCATGGCCCGCTTGACCGTGACGCCGGGGGTGTCGCGCGGGACCAGGACCATGGACTGCTGGCGGCGGATGTCGGCGCCGTCCGGGTCGGTCTTGCCCATCACGATGAAGATCTGGCAGTCCGGGTTCATCGCCCCGGAGATGTACCACTTGCGGCCGGTGATGACGTACTCGTCGCCGTCCCGCTCGATGTGGGTGGTGATGTTGGTGGCGTCCGAGGAGGCCACCTCCGGCTCGGTCATCGCGAACGCCGAGCGGATCTCGCCGGCCAGCAGCGGCTCCAGCCACTGCTTCTTCTGCTCCTCGGTGCCGAACTGCGCCAGCACCTCCATGTTCCCGGTGTCGGGCGCGGCGCAGTTGGTCGCGGTGGGCGCGAGGTGCGGGGAGCGGCCGGTGATCTCGGCGAGCGGGGCGTACTGGAGGTTGGTGAGCCCGGCGCCGTACTCGCCGTCGGGGAGGAAGAGGTTCCACAGGCCCTGCCTGCGGGCCTCGGCCTTCAGCTCCTCGACCACGGCCGGGGTGTCCCAGGGCGAGGCGAGAGCGGCCCGCTGCTCCTCGGCGACCGCCTCGGCCGGGTAGACGTGCTCGTCCATGAAGGCGAGGAGCTTGGCGCGCAGTTCCTCGGTGCGCGCGTCGAACGCGAAGTCCATGCCGGTCAGCCTTCCTGGAGAGTGGTCAGTCCGTGGTCGATGAAGACGGGCACGAGGTCGCCGATGCGGTCGAAGCCGCGGCCGACCGTCTGGCCGAGCGTGTACCGGTAGTGGATGCCCTCCAGGATCACGGCGAGCTTGAACCAGGCGAACGCCGTGTACCAGGAGACGGCCGAGACGTCCCGGCCGGAGCCGGCCGCGTACCGCTCGATCAGCTCGCGGGGGTCCGGGTGGCCCGGGGCCTCGGCGGTGGTGGAGACGGGGGAGTCCGGCATCCCGAGCGGCCGGCTGTACATCACCAGCAGGCCGAGATCGGTCAGCGGGTCGCCGAGCGTGGACATCTCCCAGTCGAGGATGGCCTTGATCCGGTCGTCGTCCCCGATCAGGACGTTGTCGAGCCGGTAGTCGCCGTGGACCACGGCCGGGGCGGGGGAGCGGGGCAGGTCACGGCCGAGGGCCGCGTGCAGCTCGTCGATGCCCGGCAGGTCGCGGTTGCGGGAGGCGTCCAACTGCTTGCCCCAGCGGCGCAGTTGCCGGTCCAGGAAGCCCTCGGGGCGGCCGAAGTCCGCCAGACCGACGGCCGCCGGTTCCACCGCGTGCAGCTCGACCAGCGTGTCCACCAGGGACAGCACCGCGTTCCGGGTGCGCTCCGGGCCGAGCGCGGCGAGCTGGTCGGCGGTGCGGTACGGGGTGCCCTCCACGAACTCCATCACGTAGAACGGAGCCCCGAGCACCTCCTCGTCCTCGCACAGCACCACCGGGCGGGGGACCGGCACCTGGGTCGGGTGCAGGGCGCTGATGACCCGGTGCTCGCGCTTCATGTCGTGCGCGGTGGCCAGCACGTGGCCGAGCGGGGGCCGGCGGACGACCCACTTCGAGGTGCCGTCGGAGAGTGCGTAGGTGAGGTTCGACCGTCCGCCCTCGATCAGCCGTCCGGTCAGCGGGCCGCCGACCAGACCGGGACGCTCGCGCTCCAGCAGGGCGCGCAGCCGGTCCAGGTCGAGTCCGGGCGGGTGGTCGGCGCTCATTCATCACTCCTACCAACGGGTCAACAAGAACAGGACTCATGATGCCGACCGGTCGGTATGTCGTCCAGTGCGGGAGCCGAACCCGGGGGGAAACGTGACCGGAGCCACGATAGGACGACGGCCCCCCGGGGTGCTGCCCGGGGAGCCGTCGTCGCTGTGACCGTGAGGATCAGTGGTCGTCCCAGTGGTTGCCGTGCTCGGCGTGCCGGTGCCCGCCGTGCAGGTAGTCCACGTGGTCGCCGTGCGGCACCTGCGCGTGCCCGCACTCGTCGTGGTGCACGTGCTCATGGCCCTCGTGGACGGTGTGCCCGGCCGGCTCGCACTCGTCCCAGTGGCCCTCGTGCTCCCGGTGCAGATGGCCGTCGTGGGCGTAGTCCACGTGGTCGCCGTGCGGTACGGCGCTGTGTCCGCAGTCCGGCCCGTGGCGGTGGGTCCCGTGCTCGGTGTGTTCCTGGTGGAGGGTGGTCATGGTGCTCCCCTTCGGGGGGTACGGGGGTGACGACCGAAAGGCTGCCACGAGAAAGCCGCATATCAGGGCATCCCGGTTGCGTGGCGCACGAGTACCCCGGAGGGTCGAGGGCATGAAGGGCATCAGCTACCGCCGCTACGGCGGACCCGAGGTGCTGGAGTACGGCGAGCTGCGCGACCCCAAGGTCGGTCCCGACCAGGTTCTGGTCAAGGTGCGGGCGGCGGCCGTCAACCCCGTCGACTGGAAGTGCCGCGAGGGGTATCTGGACCCGCTCCTGGACGCCGTCTTCCCGGTGGTCCCCGGCTGGGACGTCAGCGGAGTGGTCGTCCGGCCCGGGGCCGCGGTCACCGAGTTCGCCGCCGGCGACGAGGTCATCGGCTACGTCCGCGAGGACTTCCTCTCCCGGGGCACCTTCGCCGAGTACGTCGCCGCACCCGTGCGCACCCTGGCCCGCAAGCCGCGCAGGCTGTCCTTCGAGGAGGCCGCCGGACTGCCGCTGGCCGGGCTCACCGCCTACCAGGTGCTGGTCAAGGCGCTGGAGGTGAAGCAGGGTGAGACCGTCCTGGTGCACGCGGCGGCCGGCGGGGTCGGCTCGCTCGCCGTGCAGATCGCCGCCCACCTCGGCGCCCGGGTCATCGGCACGGCCGGCGAACGGAACCACGACCACGTCCGCGCGCTGGGCGGCGAGCCGGTGGCCTACGGCGACGGCCTGGCGGAACGGGTGCGCGGGCTCGCCCCCGAAGGGGTGGAGGCGGTCTTCGACACCATCGGCGGCGACACCCTGAAGACCTCGGCCAACCTGCTCGCCCCGGAGGGCCGGCTGGCCTCGATCGCCGACCCCGAGGTGGTGGCCTACGGCGGCCGCTACTGCTTCGTCCGCCCGGACGCCGAGGACCTGCGGCACCTGTCGCGGCTGGCCGACCAGGGCGCCGTCACCGTCCACGTCCAGCAGACCTTCCCGCTGACCCGCGCGGCCGACGCCCACCGGCTGAGCCAGGAGGGCCACACCCGCGGCAAGATCGTGGTGACGGTGGAGGAGGAGGCCGGGGAAGGGGACACCGGGGAAGGCGCCGCCTAGAGCGGTGCCGTGTCTACACCACCAGCACGGCGGCGCACGCGGCCGTCGCCACCGCGCACAGCACCGCCGTCGTCGCGTGGCGGGGGGCCAGGGCGGGCGGTGGGGTGCCGGTGGACAGTGCGCGGATGCGGTGGTGGGCCACGCCGAGGAAGCCCAGCCACAGTCCGCAGCACAGCGCGCACATGAGGACGCCGGTGGCCGACGCTCCGCCGCGCAGCGCCGTCCTGACGCCCAGGACGGCGACCACCGCACCGGACAGGGTCGTACGCCGCCAGGCCAGCCGGGTCCGCTCGGGCTGCAGCCCGGGATCCCGGCCCGCCGGGTCCTCGGCGTCCGGGCCCGGCCCCGCCGTCATCCCTCCCACCCCACGACAACCACCACGACCATCGCGACGGCGACCACCGCGACGACGAGGCTCAGCAGCACCGGGAAGCGGGACGCGGGCAGGTCCTCGCCGCGGCGCATCGCCCGCTCGCAGCGCACCCAGTGGTTCACCGCGCGCAGGGAGCAGAGCACACCGGCCGCGAGCAGCGCGAGCGCGAGTCCGACCCGCCACCCCCAGCGCAGGTCCGGCAGGAACTGGTCCACCGCGAATCCGCCGCCGATCAGCGCCAGCGCGGTGCGCAGCCAGGCGAGGAAGGTGCGCTCGTTGGCCAGCGAGAACCGGTAGTCGGGCGTGCCGCCCTCGTCCCGCACCCGCTCCGGCGCGAACCACAACCGGATGTTCCGTACGAACTCGCTCACGCGGCCGACCCTACCCGGCGATCACCGGGCCGCCCGGAACGCCCGCAGCCGCTCGTAGGCCGCCAGCCCGTCCGGCACCCACTCCCACTCGCCGAGCCGCCGCCCGACCTCGTCCTCGGACAGGAAGGCGTGCCACTGGACCTCCTCGGCCTGCGGCCGCACGGGCAGTTCGCAGCGCACCTCGTACACCGCCGACCACCAGCCCTGCCCGGCGCCGTCGTCGTACAGGAACTTGAAGAGGAACTCCGGCTGCGGCAGCCCGTGCACCCCCAGCTCCTCCTCGGCCTCCCGCAGCGCCGCCTCGTCGTAGGACTCGCCCGCGCCGACGACCCCGCCGACGAACATGTCGTACAGGGAGGGGAAGACCAGCTTGGTCGCGGTGCGCCGGTGCACGAAGAGCCGGCCGGCCGCGTCCCGGGCCTGGACGAACACACAGCGGTGGCGCAGCCCGCGGGCGTAGGCCTCGCCCCGCGGGTACCGGGCGACGACCCGGTCGTGCTCGTCGACGATGTCGAGGATCTCGTCAGCAGGGTTCATGCCCGTATCCAAGCAGGGCGGGCTCAGCGTCGCTGGAGGTCCCCGGCCCGGTGCTCCTGCTCCACCGCTCCGCACGGCATCGCCGGATGCAGCCCGAGCAGCACGATGCCCGTCACCACGGCCGCGAGCCCGGCCGCCTCCCCGGCCAGCGCCCCGGTGTCGGTGCGCAGCCGGTCGCCGAGGAAGCCCACCCCGCACAGGATCCCGGCGAGCGGCTCGGCCGCCGTGAGCGCGGGCAGCGACATGCGCAGCGGGGCCGTCTCGAACGCGCTCTGCACCAGGACGAGGCCGGTGACCCCGCACGCCACCACGCCGTACGGCTGCCAGCCGGTGAACAGCTCGCCGAGGCCGCCGTCGGCGAAGCGGATGCCGCTCACCCGGGTCAGCGCGTCCTGGACGCCGTACAGCAGTCCGGCCGCCAGGGCCAGCAGTACCGGGCCCCAGCTCAGCCGGGAGCGCTTGCCGTACGTCGTCAGGACCAGGGCCGCGCCCGTCACCGCCCCGATGATCAGCCAGTGCCGCAGCGGATCGGAGACGGCCGTGCCGCCGCGCGGCTCGCCGGCCAGGATGAACGCGCTCACCCCGCCCGCGAGCAGCAGCAGACCGGACCAGCCCTGGCGGCCCAGCGCCTGCCTGGTCCGGTACCGGGACAGGGCGAGGGCGAACAGCAGATTCGTCGCGAGCAGCGGTTCGACCAGGGAGATCTCGCCCCTGCCGAGGGCGACCGCGCCCAGCACCATGCCGGCCACCATCAGCCCGAGCCCGCCGAGCCAGCGCGGCACCCGCATCAGGTCGAGCAGCAGCCGGAAGGAGAGGAAGTCGCTCAGCGGTGCCTTCTGCGCCGCGTCCTGCTGGAGTACGAACCCGAAGCCCAGACAGCAGGCCGCGCTCACGGCGAGGAGGAGAACCAGAACCGACACGCTGCGTACCTCGATCATCCGGCCGGACCACGGGCGCGTAGTGGCCGACTGTAGCGCTCCCGGGACGGGGGTGCCCCGCAACTGCCCGGAACCGGCGGTGGACTCGCCATGCTCCGCGACCGGCGGGCCCGGCGCCATGGCGTACGCCACAGAAGTCCGGGCGGTCGGCCCGGAAACGCGATGGCATACGCCACAGGAAAATTCCCCCGACGGGACCGCCCGGACGCGCCCCACCTGCACCGGAGCCCCCAAGTCCGGTTCGGAGCCGGGAAGTTGAAGCCCGCAACAACGGCGTTCCGCTTGACGCCACCCTTGGCTGGGGGTTTGCTGTGCGTGATCGGTCGATGGCAGCCCGAGAAACAGGAAGCCCGCGGTGCCCCCTCTCCCGCCTCTGCTCGGCGCTCGCCGGGCCCGAACGGAACCGTCCGGCGCGCCCGCCCAGGACGACTCCGGCGCCTTCGACGCCGCCCTCGACGACGCCGAACTGCGCACCGCCCGGGCCGCGCTGGCCCAGGGCCGACGGCAGGCCGCGCGCTCCCTGCTGGTGCACACCGGCGACGACTGGGACCGCCGCGGCCACCGCCTCACCGCGCTCGCCCGCGACCCGTACGCCGCCGCCTGGGCGAGCGACTGGCTGACCGCCGAGCCCGGCTCCGCCGACGCCGCGGCGCTGCTCGCCCTGGCCCTGGTCCACCGCGCGCTGCGCGGCAAGGAGGAACCCGCCCGGGCCCGCGAGGCCTGCGACACCGCCGCCGGCCTCGCCCCCGCCGACCCCACCCCCTGGCTCGGCCGGCTGCTGCTCGCCCGCGACCTCGGCCCCGAGCGCGAGGTGCGCGCCACCTTCGGCGAGCTGCACCGCCGGCACCCCGAGCACCACCACGCCCACCACCTGCTGATCGCCCGCCTCGCCGAGCGGCCCGCGGGCGGCCGCGGAGCCGAGGTCCACGAGGTGTACGACGTCGCCGAGCTGGCCGCCGCCGAGGCCCCCGCCGACTCCCCGCTGGCCGTCCTGCCGGTCGTCGCGTACGCCGAGCGCTACCGGGTCCTCGCCGCCACCGGACTGGCCCCGGCCGACCCCGTCGCCTCCGGGCACTGGTCCGGCCCGCGGGCCCGGCGCATCCTGCGCACCTGCTTCGACTGGTGGCTGGAGTGGGAGCACGACGAACACCCGCGCCGCCACATCGACCTCAACCACCTCGCGTTCGCCCTGACCTGCGCCGGCCGCCCGGCCGAGGCGGCGGCCCTGTTCCAGCGCATCGGCGAGCACGCCACCCCGGCACCCTGGTCCTACGCGCACCCCGATCCCCGGGCCGCCTTCTCCGCCGCCCGCGCCCGCGCGCTCGGGCAGTGAGCAGCAGTGAGCAACAGCGCCCTCGCCGACGTACAGACAGCCGGCAGGAAAAAGTGACGAAAGTCTGACCGGCGACCCGATCATCTGGCCCCCCGCGGCCCCGAGTGCTCGAATGAACACGTGAACCCTGAACCATCCGAGGAACCGATACCCGAACCGGAACCGGACGGCCGGCCCGTCGGCCGCCGTGTCTTCCTCGGCACCCTCGGCCTGGGCGCCCTCGGCGTGGTCGCCGCGCCCGCGCTGCAACGCGGCCTGGAAGGCTTCCTCGGCGGCGTCGCCGACAAGGACCCCACCGGCCTGACCGGCCTGCTGCCCAACGGCGGCGGCTTCCGCTACTACTCCGTGGCCGCCTCCGTCCCGCACCGGACCGCCGCGGACTACCGCCTCACCGTCGACGGCCTGGTCGACCGCCCGCGCGGCTACACCCTCGCCGACCTGCGTGCCCTGCCGCAAACCCGGCTGGTCCGGGACGTGCAGTGCGTCACCGGCTGGCGGGTCCCGGGCACCCCCTTCCAGGGCGTACGCCTGTCCCACCTGCTCGACGCGGCGGGCGTCCGCCCCACCGCCAGGGCCGTGCGCTTCACCTGCTTCGACGGCACCTACAGCGAGAGCCTCACCCTCGACCAGGCCCGCCGCCCGGACGTCCTGGTCGCCCTGCGCATGCAGGACAAGGACATCGGTCACGACCACGGCGGCCCGGTCCGCCTCTACGTCGCCCCCATGTACTTCTACAAGTCCGCCAAGTGGCTCTCCGGCATCACCGTCACCGACCGGGTGCGGCCCGGCTACTGGGAGGAGCTCGGCTACGACGTCGACGCCTGGGTCGGCCGCTCGAACGGACGGACCGATGAGCCTACGAGCTGAGACCCCGGCCCCGCCGGACGCCCGCGTCCACCGGTTCACCCGCGCCGAACGCCGGGTGCACCGCGCGACGGCCGCGCTGATGGGCGTGTGCGTGCTGACCGCCGCCGCCCTCTACATCCCGCAGCTGGCGGTCCTGGTCGGCCGCCGGGAACTGGTCGTGCGGGTCCACCAGTACGCCGGCCTCGCCCTGCCGGTGCCGGTCCTGCTGGGCCTGGCCTCCCGCGCCTTCCGCACCGACCTGCGCTTCCTCAACCGCTTCGGCCCGCACGACCGGGTCTGGCTGCGCGCCGCCCTGCGCCGCGACCGGCGCCACGGGCAACGCCCGGCCGGCAAGTTCAACGCCGGCCAGAAGATCTACGCCGCCTGGATCGCCGGCGCCACCCTGGTCATGCTCGGCACCGGCCTGATGATGTGGTTCACCCACCTCACCCCGCTGATGTGGCGCACCTCGGCGACCTTCGTCCACGACTGGCTCGCCCTGACGATCGGCGTGGTCCTGGCGGGCCACATCGGCATGGCCCTGGGCGACCCGGAGGCGCGGCGGGGCCTGCGGACCGGAACGGTGAGCGAGGAGTGGGCGAACCGGGAACACCCGCTGTGGCGCCCGTAGCCCCACGCCGGCCCGTGCCGCTCAGCACTCCAGCAGCACCTTGCAGGACCGCTCCCAGCAGCGGGGCGCGTCGAGCTGGCCCACCCGCTCCTCGACGTCCGCGATCCCGGCGGCCACGGCCGGGCCGTCGGTCACGTCGAACACCGCCGTACGCACCTCACCGGGGAGGTCCGCCGCCGCCTCGGCCGGCCGGCCGGCGTCGCACCCGTTGAGGACCGCCGTGCAGCCGGCCTCGGCCAGGCCCCGGGCCAGGGCGAGGCCGATGCCCCGGCTGGACCCGGTGACCAGGGCCGTACGGCCGCTGATGTCGAAGAGGGGGTGAGCCGTCATCGCCGTACCCCTAGATGACCAGGGAGAGGAGCAGGACCAGGCCGCCGGCGACCACCGAGATGATCGTCTCCATCACCGACCAGGTCTTCAGGGTCTGCCCGACGCTCAGCCCGAAGTACTCCTTCACCAGCCAGAAACCGGCGTCGTTGACATGGCTGAAGAAGAGCGAGCCGGCGCCGATGGCCAGGACGAGCAGGGCCGCGTGGGTGGTCGACATGTCGGCCGCGAGCGGCGCGACCAGGCCGGCCGCCGAGACCGTCGCCACCGTCGCCGAGCCGGTCGCCAGCCGGATCGCCACCGCGATCAGCCAGGCCAGCAGCAGCGCCGGGATCGACCAGTCCTTGGAGACGTCCAGGATCATCTGGCCCACCCCGGAGTCGATCAGCGTCTGCTTGAAGCCGCCGCCCGCGCCCACGATCAGCAGGATGCCGGCGATGGGCATCAGGCCCTTCTCGACGGTCTGCTGGAGCCGCTCCTTGCTGAACCCGGCGGGCCGGCCCAGCGTGAAGAAGCCGACGATCACGGCGGCGAGCAGGGCGATCAGCGGGGAGCCGACGACGTCGAAGACACGCTGGGTGGTGTGCGCGGGGTCGTCGACGACGATGTCCACCAGCGCCTTGGCCAGCATCAGCACCACGGGGAGCAGCACGGTGGCGAGCGTCGCGCCGAAGCCCGGACGGCGCTGGAGCTCCTCCGAGGCGCGCTGCGGCAGCATCCGGTCGGGCGCCGGCACGTCGACCCAACGGGCCGCGACCTTCGAGAACAGCGGACCGGCGATGATCACCGTCGGTATGGCGACCAGGATGCCCAGCGCGAGGGTCACGCCCAGGTTGGCCTTGACCGCGTCGATCGCGACCAGCGGGCCGGGGTGCGGCGGGATCAGGCCGTGCATCACGGACAGACCGGCGAGGGCCGGGATGCCGATGCGCATCAGGGAGTAGTTGCCGCGCTTGGCGACCATCAGCACGACCGGGATCAGCAGCACGATGCCGACCTCGAAGAACAGCGGCAGGCCGATCACGGAGGCGATCAGCACCATCGCCCAGGGCATGGCGCGCCCGCCGGCCTTGGCGAGGATCGTGTCGACGATCTGGTCGGCGCCGCCGGAGTCGGCGAGCAGCTTGCCCAGGATCGCCCCGAGCGCGATCAGGACGCCGACGCCGGCCACGGTGGAGCCGAGCCCGGTGGTGAAGCTGGTGATGGCCTTGTCGAGGGGCGCCCCGGCGGCCGCCCCGAGCGCCAGCGACCCGATGGTCAGCGCCAGGAAGGCATGGAGCTTGAACTTGGTGATGAGCAGGACGATGACGGCGATGCCCACCAGGACGGCGATGCCCAGCTGGGCGTGTCCGGCGGAGGTGATCGGCGCAGGTGCGTCCGCTGCCAGCATCTCGACGCTGAGTCTGGTCACGGGGGGTTCCCTTGGGTTACGGGGGACGGGGGTGAGGTGTTACTCGGATGCGACGGGAAGCGTCTCCAGGGCGCGCACGGCCCGCTCGGTGATCTCCTGCGGGCTGCCGCCGACGTCCACGGCCACTCCGGCCTCGTCCGTCTGGAGCGGCTGGAGCGTCGCGAACTGCGAGTCCAGCAGCGCGGTCGGCATGAAGTGACCCTGCCGCTGGGACATCCGGTCCTCGATCAGCCGCCGGTCACCCGTGAGGTGCAGGAACACGATCCCGGGCGCCACGGCCCGGAGCCGGTCGCGGTACGACCGCTTCAGCGCCGAGCTGCTGACCACCCCGCCCAGTCCGGCCCGGCCGTGCGCCCAGTGCCCGATGGCGTCGAGCCACGGCCACCGGTCGGCGTCGTCGAGCGGGATCCCGGCCGACATCTTGTCGATGTTGGCCTGCGGGTGGAAGTCGTCGCCCTCGGCGTACGGGACGCCCAGCCGCGCGGCGAGCAGGGGACCGATCGTGGTCTTGCCCGTCCCCGCGACGCCCATCACGACGACGACCTGGGGGGTTCGCATGACTGCCTCGCTGTCTTCCTCGACATCCGACGCCACTTCGGCGTCGCCACACTGAAACCCATTAGGTACGACGAATTCAAGACTCTGTGACGTATAAGTCTGACTTTTTGTCTGCGTGATCCACGCCGTACGCTGAGTGCATGAGCACACCGGGCCGGGGGCTGCACGGCCATGTACTGGACACCCTCGGCCCCGCGATCACCGCGGGCGAGTACCCGCCGGGCAGCGTTCTGCGCACCGACGAGCTGGCACAGCACTTCGAGGTGTCGCGCTCGGTGATGCGCGAGGCCGTCCGCGTGCTGGAGTCCATGCACCTGGTCGAGTCCCGCCGCCGGGTCGGCGTCACGGTCCGCCCGAAGGCCGAGTGGAACGTCTACGACCCGCAGGTCATCCGCTGGCGCCTGGCCGGCGCGGACCGCCCGCACCAGCTGCGCTCGCTCACCGTGCTGCGCTCCGCGGTCGAACCCGTCGCGGCCGGCCTCGCCGCCCAGCACGCCACGGCCGAGCAGTGCGCCGAAATCACCGAGTGCGCGCTCGGCATGGTGGCCAACTCACGCGGCCACCGGCTGGAGAAGTACCTGGTCCACGACATCGCCTTCCACCGGGCCGTGCTGACCGCCTCCGGGAACGAGATGTTCGCCCGGCTCGGCGACGTCGTCGCGGAGGTGCTGGCCGGCCGCACCCACCACGAGGTCATGTTCGAGGACCCCGACCCGGCGGCCGTCACCCTGCACGTGCAGGTGGCCGAGGCGGTCCGCGAGGGCGACGCGGCCCGCGCCGAGGAACTGACCCGGCAGATCACCGTGGGCGCCCTCCAGGAACTGGACATCCTCGCGCCCTAGTTGCGCGCCCCCGGGGCGTCACGGCTGGTCGGGGAAGTCCCCGTCCACGTACACCCACGCCCCGTCCACCCGCTCGAACCGGCTCCGCTCGAGCAGCGAACCGCCTCGGTAGGAGGCCCGGAAGGTCACCGTGCCGGTGCCGTGGAAGGCGGACCCGTCGGTGGTGTCCAGGATCTCCAGCCCCGTCCACCGCATCCGCGGGTCCAGGTCCAGCCGCTCCGGCCGGGTCCGCGGGTGCCAGGTGCGCAGCAGATACCCCGCGTCCCCCTTCACGAACGCGCAGTACCGCGAGCGCATCAGCAGCTCGGCGGTCGGCGCGGCCGCCGCACCCGCGTGGAAGCGGCCGCAGCAGGCGTCGTAGGACCGGGGGAGCCCGCAGGGGCAGGTGCGCGAGGTCATGGCCCACATTCTGCCCGCAGCAGGGGAGGCGTCCGCCGCGGGTCGGGTGCACAGTGGAAGTGCCGGACTGGAGCGCCCGCAGCGGCGCGGGGAACTGCGCGACCAGCCACGACGGACCGGCAGACGGCCGACGGCCCGTCGCGGCACGATCCGCGGAGCGAGGTGGCCGACGATGACCCGACCCGTGAGCAGCCGTCCCGCCGTCAAGGAGTGGCGGCTGAACGTGTACCTGTGCGAACACGATCCGGACACCACGGCCCGGATCGTCCTGGACACCGGGGACAACGTCCTGGAAAGCCACGCCGAGGCCCGCCGCAACCCCTACGACCGGGCGATGCCCGACATCGGCGACGAACTCGCCGCCGGGCGCGCGCTCATCGCCATGGGCCGCATGCTGCTGCGCGCCGCCGACGGCGACATGAAGGCGACCGGAGCCGCCGACACGGACGCCCCGGTGCCGCTCTGGCTGCCCCGGGAGTGAAGGAGCGCCGCCGTGCACTTCAGGAACCGCCTCGAAGCGGGCCGACGGCTGGGCGAACGCCTGGAGTACCTCAGGGGCCAGGACGTGGTGGTGCTCGGGCTGCCCCGGGGAGGCGTGCCGGTCGCCGCCGAGGTCGCCGCGGCACTCGACGCGCCCCTGGACGTCTGCCTCGTGCGCAAGCTCGGCGTGCCCTACCAGCCCGAACTGGGCATGGGGGCGATCGGCGAGGACGGCGTCCGCGTGATCAACCAGGAGGTGCTGCGCGGCACCGGCGTCTCCGACGCGGACCTCGCCGGCGTCGAGGAACGCGAGCTGCGGGTGCTGCACGACCGGGCCGCCCGCTACCGGGGCGCCGCCCCCGCCGTGTCCGTCGCCGGACGCACCGCCGTCGTGGTGGACGACGGCGTGGCCACCGGCTCCACCGCGCGCGCCGCCTGCCGGATCGCCCGCGCCCGGGGCGCGGCCCGCATCGTGCTGGCCGTCCCCGTGGCCCCGCGGGACTTCGCCCGGCGGCTCGGCGGCGACGCCGACGAACTGGTCTGCCTGCACACCCCCTGGGACTTCGCCGCGGTCGGCCAGTTCTACGCCGACTTCGCCCAGGTCGACGACGAAGAGGTGACCGCCTGCCTGCGCCGGGCCGCCAGCCGGCACCGGCACACCGCGGGCGCCGCATCCACCGACCGCGAGGTGACCGTGACGGCCGGAACCGTACGGCTCGGCGGACGGCTCACCGTGCCCGACGGCGCCACCGGCGTGGTGGCCTTCGCCCACGGCAGCGGCAGCAGCCGGCACAGCCCGCGCAACCGGTTCGTGGCCGGGGGACTTCATCGGGCCGGCCTCGGCACCCTGCTGTTCGACCTGCTCACCGACGCGGAGGAGGCCGACCGGGGCAACGTGTTCGACATCGCGCTGCTGGCCGGCCGGCTGCTCGACGCCACCCGCTGGCTGCGCGAGGAACCCGACGTCGAGGGGCTCGCCGTCGGCTTCTTCGGCGCCAGCACCGGTGCGGCCGCCGCGCTGTGGGCCGCCGCCGACCCCGACGCACGGCCCGCCGCGGTCGTCTCCCGCGGCGGCCGGCCCGACCTCGCCGGAGCCCGGCTGGCCGCGGTGACGGCACCCACCCTGCTCGTCGTCGGCGGCGCCGACCCGCTGGTCCTCGACCTCAACCGGGAGGCACAGGCCCGACTGCGCTGCGAGAACCGGCTGGCGGTGGTCCCGGGCGCCACCCACCTCTTCGAGGAGCCCGGCACCCTGGAGCAGGTGACCGAGCTGGCCCGTGACTGGTTCACGGACCACATGGCACCCGCCCACGTCTAGCCCGTCGGCCATGGGCGAGGACGCCGTCACCCTGTTCCTCGCGGGCGACGTCATGCTCGGCCGGGGCGTCGACCAGATCCTCCCGCACCCCGTCGCCCCCCTCCTGCGGGAGGACTACGTGCGCGACGCCCGGCAGTACGTCGCCCTGGCCGAGGCCGCCAACGGGCCGATCCCCCGGCCCGTGGACCCCCGCTGGCCCTGGGGCGAGGCGCTGCCCGTCCTGGAGCGGGCCGCACCGGACGTCCGGGTGCTCAACCTGGAGACCGCCGTCACCCGGGACGGCGACTTCGCGCCCGGCAAGGCCGTCCACTACCGGATGCACCCCGCCAACCTGCCCTGCCTCGCCGCGGCCCGCCCGGACGTCTGTGTCCTCGCCAACAACCACGTGCTCGACTTCGGGCCGGCCGGCCTGCGGGAGACGCTGGACTCCCTCGCCGCGGCCGGACTGCGCACCGCCGGGGCGGGCCGGGACGCGGCCGCGGCATGGCGTCCGGCGGCCGTTGCGCTGCCGTCCGGCGGACGCGTCCTCGTCTTCGCCTTCGGCATGCCCTCCAGCGGCATCCCGCACGGCTGGGCCGCCACCGCCGACCGGCCCGGCGTCGCCCTCGTCACCGGGCCGACCACGGCGGCCGCCACGGAGTTCGCCGACCGCCTGCGCCGCGTCGAACGGCCCGGCGACCTCGTCGTCGCCTCCGTCCACTGGGGCCCCAACTGGGGCTACACCCCCTCCCGCGCCGAGATCCGCTTCGCCCACGCGCTCGTCGAGGCGGGCGCCGACATCGTCCACGGACACTCCTCGCACCACCCGCGCCCGCCGGAGGTCTACCGCGACCGGCTCGTCCTGTACGGCTGCGGCGACCTCGTCGACGACTACGAGGGTATCGGCGGCTACGAGCGCTACCGCGACGACCTGCGCCTGCTCTACCTCGTCTCGGCCGAGCCCGGCACCGGCCGGCTCACCGGTCTGCGCATGGTGCCGCTCCAGGCCCGCCGGCTCCGCCTGGAGCACGCCTCGGCCGAGGACACCGCCTGGCTGCGCACCGTCCTCGACGGCTACGCCCGCGACCTCGGCACCCGCGTCGAGCACGGCGCCGACGGCACGCTGACGGTAAGCCCCCTCCCGTGAGACCCGACCCTCACCTCCGCGCGCCCTCGCGCAGGAACCGGCGCAGCCGGGTCAGCGGCCAGGTGTTGATGACGTCCTCCCGGGTGAGCCAGCCGCGCTGCGCGGTGCCCACCCCGAAGCGCAGCTGCGCGAGGTGCGGGACGGAGTGCGCGTCGGTGTTCACGGCGAACCGCACCCCGTGCTCCCGGGCCCGCAGGATGTCCTCGTCGCGCAGGTCCAGCCGGTCCGGCTGGGCGTTGACCTCCAGCGCGGTCCCGGTGCGCGCGCACGCGGCGAAGACCTCGTCCCAGTCGGCGTCCACCCCCGGCCGCCTGCCGATCAGCCGGGTCGTGGGGTGCCCGATGACGTGGACGTACGGGTTCTCGCAGGCCCGTACCAGCCGCCGCGTCATCGCCGCGCGGCCCAGGTCGAAGTGCGAGTGCAGCGAGGCCACGCACAGGTCGAAACCGGCCAGGAACTCCGGCGGCCAGTCCACCCCGCCGTCCGGACCGATGTTCAGCTCGGTGCCGTGCAGCAGCCGCATCCCGTGCCGGGTGCCGTCCAGCTCCCGCAGCCGCTCCCGCTGGGCGAGGATCTTCTCCTCCGTCATGCGCTGCATGTACAGGTCGGGCGCGTGGTCGGTGACCGCGTAGTACGCGTACCGGCGCTCGGCGGCGGCCTCCACCATCGCCTCCAGCGAGGCCAGACCGTCCGTGAGATCGGTGTGCGTGTGCAGGTCGCCGCGGATGTCCCGCTCGGTGACCAGCTCCGGCAGGCCCTCGCCCAGCGCCGCCTCGATCTCCCCGCGGTCCTCGCGCAGCGTCGGCGCGATCCACGGCAGCCCCAGCCGCGCGTACACCTCCTCCTCGGAGCGGGAGGCGACCGACTCCCCGCTCCCGGTGTCGAACACGCCGTACTCGGAGAGCTTCAGCCCCCGGTGCACGGCGATGGTCCGGGTCCGGATGTTGTGCGCCTTGGACCCGGTGAAGTACTGCATCGCGGCGCCCCACGACTCCGGCGGCACCACCCGCAGATCCACCTGCAGACCCCGACCGGTGCGCACCGACGTCTTCTTCGTGCCCCGCGCGATCACCTCCGCGGTGACCGGCAGCCCGCACAAGGCGTCCATGAACGGCGCCGACCGCTCCGCGGCCACCAGCACGTCCAGATCGCCCACCGTCTCCCGCATCCGGCGCAGCGAACCGGCGTACGCACAGCGCTCGCAGCCCGGCACGGCGGACAGCTCCCCGAGGATCTCCTCGGCGGTGTCCAGCGCCAGCGGCAACGGCACCCGCCCGCCCGCCCGCCGGAGCAGCTCGATGCCGTGCCGGATGTTCTCCTGCGTCTTCTCGCCGAAGCCCTTCACATCGGCCAGCGCGTCCGCCTCGACGGCCGCGGCCAGCTCGCTCACCGACGAGATGTGCAGGTCCTCGTAGAGCCGCAACGCCTTCTTCGGGCCCAGCGTCGGGATCGTGATCAGCTCGCGCACCCCGGCGGGGATCCTCGCCCGGCGCTCCTCGACCACCGCCATCCGGCCCGTGCGCAGGTACTCGGCCACCTTGTCGGCGATCGACCGGCCGACGTTCGGGATCTCCCGCAGCCCCTCGGCGTCCAGCGTGGAGATGTCCGCGGGATACCCGCCGATCGCCCGCGCGGCCTTCTCGTAGGCGCGCGCCTTGAAGGCGTCGCCTCCGGTGATCGCGATGAGATCGGCGTACTCCCGCAGGAGCGCCTCGACCGCGTCGTTGGGCCGGGCCACCCCTCAAGTCTAGGAAGCCGCACCGGGGAACGACGAAGGCCCCTGCACAGCAGGGGCCTCACTGGTGTCCGAGGGGGGACTTGAACCCCCACGCCCGATAAAGGGCACTAGCACCTCAAGCTAGCGCGTCTGCCATTCCGCCACCCGGACAAGGTGTCTGTCGTGCGGGGTTTCCCTTTCGGCGGGGTTTCCCTCGCGGCGACGAAGGAAACATTACCAGGCTTTCGGGGGTGGCTGATCACCCCCCGGCCCCGGGGCCGGTCGCCCGTGAACGGCGTGTGTCGGGCCGGGTCCGGTCTTGGGCCCGGAGCGGGGCCGGAGAGAGGATGAGGGGGACCACCAGCAGTGACACCGGGAGGAAGCACGTGAGCGAGACGGACACGGCCAGGAGCGTCACCGGCGAGGACGAGGTCGTGGACCTCTGCCGCGAGCTGATCCGGTTCGACACCAGCAACTACGGCGACCACTCCGGCCCGGGCGAGCGCAAGGCCGCCGAGTGGGTCGCCGAGAAGCTCGCCGAGGTCGGGCTGGAGCCGAAGATCTACGAGTCCCACCCCGGCCGCGCCTCCACGGTGGCCCGCATCGAGGGCGAGGACCCGTCCCGGCCCGCGCTGCTCATCCACGGCCACCTGGACGTCGTACCGGCCAACGCCGTGGACTGGACCCACCACCCGTTCTCCGGCGAGATCGCGGACGGGTGCGTGTGGGGGCGCGGGGCCGTCGACATGAAGGACATGGACGCCATGACGCTGGCGGTCGTCCGCGACCGGCTGCGCAGCGGGCGCCGGCCCCCGCGGGACGTCGTGGTGGCCTTCCTCGCCGACGAGGAGGCGGGCGGCACGTACGGCGCCCGCTACCTGGTCGACCACCACCCCGAGCTGTTCGAGGGCGTCACCGAGGCGATCAGCGAGGTCGGCGGCTTCTCCTTCACCGTCGACGACCAGCGGCGGCTGTACCTGATCCAGACGGCCGAGAAGGGCATGCACTGGATGAAGCTGACCGTGGCCGGGACCGCCGGGCACGGTTCGATGATCCACCGCGACAACGCCATCACCGAGCTGTCGGAGGCGGTCGCCCGGGTCGGCCGGCACAAGTTCCCGGTCCGGGTCACCAAGACCACCCGGGCCTTCCTCGACGAACTCGGCGACGCGCTCGGCACCGAGCTGGACCCGGAGGACATGGAGTCCACCCTCGCCAGGCTCGGCGGCATCGCCAAGCTGATCGGCGCCACCCTGAGCAACACCGCCAACCCCACCCAGCTCACCGCCGGCTACAAGGTCAACGTCATCCCGGGCGAGGCCACCGCCCACATCGACGGCCGGTTCCTGCCCGGCCACGAGGAGGAGTTCCTCGCCGACCTCGACCGGCTGCTCGGCCCGAACGTCCGCCGCGAGGACGTGCACGCCGACAAGGCGGTCGAGACCGGCTTCGACGGCGCGCTGGTGGAGGCCATGCAGTCCGCGCTGCTCGCCGAGGACCCCACCGCCAAGGCGATCCCCTACATGCTCTCCGGTGGCACCGACGCCAAGTCCTTCGACGACCTCGGCATCCGCGGCTTCGGCTTCGCCCCGCTGAAGCTGCCGCCGGAGCTGGACTTCGCCGGCATGTTCCACGGCGTGGACGAGCGGGTGCCGGTGGACGGGCTGCAGTTCGGCGTGCGGGTGCTCGACCGGTTCCTCGACGCGTCCTGAGGCTCTGCCCCCAGGCATTTCGGGCAGCCGTGCGAGACCGACTGAGAAGGGTGAATGCGACGATCGGTTCGTAGCTTCATCAGCCCCTCCTCGTTACAGCTCATGTGATCCCGAACCTTGGGGTCGCATTGCCAACGAGGAGGAAGAATGATCAAGAAGGTCGTCGCTGCTGCGGCCGCCACCGGTGGACTGGTGCTCGCGGGTGCGGGCCTCGCCGTCGCCGACTCCGGTGCCCAGGGTGCCGCCGTGGGCTCCCCGGGCGTGGTGTCCGGCAACGTCATCCAGGTGCCCGTCCACGTCCCGGTGAACGTGTGCGGCAACACGATCAACGTGATCGGGCTCCTGAACCCCGCCTTCGGCAACGCCTGCGTCAACAAGTGACGCCGGCTCCCTGAGGGGCGTCATTCAACGAGCCGTCGGCCTCGGTGCGCGCGCCATGCGCTCCGAGGCCGACCGGTCTTTCGCACGAGGACATGGAAGGCAGGGGGGAATTCAGCATGCGACAGGGCACGCGCAAGGGTCTGATGACCATGGCGGCCGCGACCGGCGTGATCGCCGCCGCGAGCGGCTACGCACACGCCGACGCGGGCGCGGCGGGCAGCGCCGGCGGTTCACCGGGCGTACTGTCCGGCAACACCGTGCAGGCACCGGTGCACGCACCGGTGAACATCTGCGGCAACACCGTCAACGTCGTCGGGCTGCTCAACCCGTCGGTGGGCAACAAGTGCGCCAACCGCGGCGGCACTTCGGGGGGCCAGTACGGTGAGCAGGACGGCTCCGGCGGCTCGCACGCGAGCGGTCGTTCCAGCGGCTCGCCGGGCGTCGGCTCCGGCAACACCGTGCAGGTACCGGTCGACGTCCCCGTGAACGTCTGCGGCAACAGCGTCGACGTCATCGGGGCCGGCAACGCCACGACGGGCAACGACTGTGCCAACGGCGGCGGGCAGGGGCACGGCACCCCGCCCGGTCACCCGGGTCACCCCGGTCAGCCGGGTCACCCCGGTCACCCCGGTCACCCGGGCCATCCTGGTCACCCCGGACACCCGGGTCAGCCGGGGCACCCCGGGACTCCCGGCCACCCCGGGCAGCCGGGTGAGCCCGGCCACCCCGGTACCCCGGGCGACTCCGGCAAGCCCGGTCACACCGGTACGGGCAGCCAGGGCGGCACGGGCGGCTCCACGGCCCACGGTGCCTCCCAGGTGACGGCCGAGGCGGCGGGCCGCTCCGCCCAGCCGCTGAGCACCGCCCAGCTCGCGCACACGGGCAGCGAGGTGCCGCTCGGCATCGCGCTGCCGGCCGGTGCGGGCGCGCTGCTCGCGGGCGCGGTGCTCTACCGCAAGGCACGGGCCGCGGCGTGACCCGAAGCGGAGCGGGCCCTGCCATGCCGGCGGGGCCCGCTTCCGTCTCGTCCGGTCACCTGTCCTGGTTCACCACGTGGCACGCACCTGGCGGATGATCCGCCGGCGCAACCGCACCTTGCGGCTGCCGTCGCGCAGCAGGCTCAGTCGGTCCAACTCCCAGTGTCCGTACTCGGCATGGTCCGTCAGCAGACGTGTCGCCTCCTTGCGGGAGACCCCGCGAGGCACGTACACGTCGACAAATTCGTATTCCGGCATCGCATCTATTGTGCGGGCTGGTGCCCGGTACGGATAGCGTCTGCACTATGTCTGATGCTGCGCAGCCCACCGCTGCCGAGGTACGCGCCGCCGCCGAGGCGGTCAAGACCGCGCTCGACCGTCATCTGGCCGCGGTCGAACGCAGGTCGGGGGAGGACGACCCGGCCGTCTCCGAGGCGTTCAACCAGCTGGCCGCTGCCGCCGAGGCGTACGACGAGCTGCTCTACGACCGTTACGACGAGGTCACCCCCTTCGAGATCCCCGGGGCGGAGGACACCCTGCCGCCGTACGCGGGCCCGGACGAACCGAACGCGATCAGTGTGCTGATCCGCCGCGACTACACCGTGGCCGAGCCCCAGCGGCTGCTGGCGCAGGCCCACCGGGTGGAGGCGGCCGAGTTCGACGCCGGCGGGGACGACGACCAGGCCGCCGGGACCCTCCCCGGGGCGCTGGGCGTCCTCTTCGGCGAGTTCGAACCGGACGAGATCGCGTCCCGGCACAAGGAGTTCGGCCTGGAGGAGGGCGACTCCACGCTCTGGGTCACCGCCTCCGAGGAGCCGCCCGAGGCCGGGGAGTGGCTGGACTCGCCGTTCGAGCACATCGATGCGCAGCACGTGGTGTGCCGGTTCGATGTGAGCGCGGTGTTCGACGACGACGAGGTCTCCGCGGGCGAGGACGACGACATCGACTTCGTCGACGAGGACGACGAGGACGAAGAGCAGCTCGAACCGCTCGACGCCGAGAAGTGAGCGGGACGGCGGTGCCGTAGGGCCTCGGGCCGGTACGGCACCGCCGGAATCCGCCCTCGCGGCCGACCGCCCCTGCGGAGGGGAGCACGGCCGGAGGAGGACTCAGGCCTCCTGCGGGCGCAGCAGGGTCTGCAGCCGGGTCGTGCGGGGCTTCGGCGGGATGTCCGCGACCGCCTTCGGCAGGGCCTGCTCCACGCCGTGCACCACGGACAGGTGCCGTTCGGCCCGGCCGAACGCCGTGTACACCCAGGGGCGGCTGAGGGCCTGCACGGCATCGCCGGGCAGCACCACGACCGCCGCCGGCCAGCGGGCGCCCACCGCCTGGTGCGCGGTCAGCGCCCAGCCGTGCCGGACACCGGCCTCCACCCGTTCGCGCGGTACGACGACGGAGGCGCCGGCGCACGACAGGTGCAGCCCCTCGGCGTCGGCCTTCACCACCACGCCCGGCACCGCGCGCCCCGGCGCGGGGGAGTGGACGATCCGGTCGCCGGGATCGAAGCCGCCGAACCGGCCGGGCCCGGGGTTGAGGCGCTCCTTCAGGGCGGCGTTGAGCGCGCGGGTGCCCGCGGCGCCGCCGTGCCCCGGGGTGATCACCACGGTCTGGTCGGCCGGGACGCCGATCGCCCGCGGCACCGAGTCGGCGACCAGCTGCACCGTCCGGTGCACGGCCTCGCCGGCGTCCCGCACCGGCACGATGACGATCTCCTTGCCCGGGGCGGCGACCTGGTTCAGCTCGCCGATGCCGATGCCGGAGACCAGCTCGCCGAGCGGGCCGGGGTCGGGGACGCGGGAGGCGGTCTGCGGGCAGACGCGGGCCGCGAGCAGGTCGGCGAAGACCCGGCCCGGACCGGCCGACCACAGCACCCCGGGGTCGCCGCTCAGCACCAGCCGGGCCCCGTCGGGCAGCGACTCCACCAGCATCGCCGCGCCCTCCACGTCCAGCTGGGGCGCGTCCAGCACGATCAGCAGGTCGAGTTCCAGGGCGCCGTCCGTGTCCCGTCCCGGGCCCTCGGCACCGGACAGCAGCCCGGCGACCGTACCCACGCCGTGCTCCGCCGGCTCCCCGCCCAGCCGCGCGGCCAGCCGCCCGCGCCCGTCCGCGGTGTGGCAGACAGCGAAGGCGCGCAGGCCCGCGGCGCGGGCGGCACCGAGCAGCGCGGCCGGTTCGGTGCGGGCCGCCTCCCCGCCGGTGTGCAGCACCAGGCCGTGCCCGGCGACCGCGCGGGCCAGCTCGGCCGCACCGCCGGACAGTCCGGCGGCGACCGTCTCCCAGACCTGCCCGGCCTCCTGGGACAGGGAGTTGACCAGCCGGGCCAGGCCGTCCGCGAGGCTCTCCTCGGCCAGCGCGTACCGCTCCAGGCCGACCAGGACCCGGACCGGCCGCTCCTGCTCCTCGTCGGTGTCCTCACCGGCGCCGGTGTCCTGGGGCGCGGGCGCGCCGGGCTCCTCCAGGGCGTCCTGGAACACCAGCGCCTCGCCCTCGGCGAGGGTGGCCTGCACGGCCGCGTCCGGGTCCGGCACGGCCTGCCGGCCCAGCGCCGCGGTGAGCGTGGGCAGGTCCAGGGCGGTATGCCCGGCCACAGCCGCCTGCTCCAGCAGCCAGACGGTCACCGCGCGGCCCCGCCGCTCGTCGTCCGGGGCGCAGTCGGCGCCGAGCAGCGCCCGCGCGAAACCGTCGGCCTGCTCCGGCCGCACCCCGGCGACCCGGAGCAGCTGCCAGGGGTCCTCCCGCAGGGCGGTGCCGGCGCCCTCGCCGAGGACCGCGGCGACCTGGGGAGCCAGGGTGTCGGGGGCACCGCCCTCGGCCAGCACCCGGCGCACGGCGTCGACGGTCTCCGGGGCGGGTCCGCTCGGCGCGGCCGGCGCGGGAACGGGCTCGGGCCTGCGTACCGGTTCCGGGGCGGGGCGGCGCGGTGCGGGCGCGGGCTCCGCGAACACCGTGGCCGTCGGCTTCTCGCCGCTCTCCACCGCCCGGACCGCCGCGAGCAGGTCGGCCGCCGTGCCGCTCAGCTTGCCGCCGCTCTCGATCGGGCTCGACTTCTCGGCCTTGCGCCGCTCGATCCGCTCCCGCTCGATCCGCTGCGCGGCCAGCTCGGCCTCCGCCTCGGAGAGCCCCGCGGCGGCACCGTCCTCCGCCGCGGCACCACCCTCGGCGGCGGCGCCTTCCCCGCCGTCGGCGGACTCCGTCCCGTCGGCCGTCTCCGTCCCGTCGGCGGACTCCGTCCCGTCGGCGGACTCCGTCCCGTCGGCGGACTCCGTCCCGTCGGCGGACTCCGTCCCGTCGGCGGACTCCGTGGCCTCGGCCGTGACGTCCCCGGCGGTGCCCCGGTCCGGGGTCTCACGGGTGTCCGGCGTCCCCGGCCCGGCGTTCTCCGTGGTCTCCGGCTCCGTGCTCACAGCGTGCTCCAGTCGTGATCGGGGTAGCGGTGCACGGGCGCCGACACATCGTCCAGCGCCCGGCAGATCTCGTCAGGAAGACTAAGGGCCTCCACTGACAACGCCGCCGTGAGCTGCTGCGCGTTGCGCGCGCCGACGATCGGCGCGGCCACTCCGGGCCGGTCCCGCACCCAGGCGAGCGCCACCTGGAGCGGGCTGACCGCGAGCCCGTCGGCGGCCGTCGTCACCGCGTCCACGATCCGGGTCGCCGTGTCGTCCAGGTACGGCTCGACGAACGGCGCCAGGTGCTCCGAGGCGCCGCGCGAGTCCGCGGGAGTGGTGTGCCGGTACTTGCCGGTGAGCACGCCGCGGCCCAGCGGGGAGGAGGGCAGCAGGCCCACGCCGAGGTCGAGCGCGGCCGGCAGCACCTCGCGCTCCACGCCCCGCTGCAGCAGCGAGTACTCCATCTGGGTGCTGGCCAGCCGGGTGCGGCTGCCCGGCGCGGCCAGCTGCCAGGTGGCCGCCTTGGCCAGCTGCCAGCCGCAGAAGTTGGAGACGCCGGCGTACCGCGCCCGGCCGCTGCTCACCGCGAGGTCGAGGGCGTGGAGGGTCTCCTCCAGCGGGGTGTCGGGGTCGTAGGCGTGGATGTGCCACAGGTCGACGTAGTCCGTGCCCAGGCGGGTCAGGGAGGCGTCGAGCGCGGCGAGCAGATGGCCGCGGGAGCCGTCGAAGCGGCGGTCGGGGTCGGGGACGCTGCCCGCCTTGGTGGAGACGACCAGGTCACGGCGCGGTACCAGGCCGTCCATGAGCTGTCCGAGCAGATACTCCGCCTCCCCGTCGCCGTACACGTCCGCGGTGTCGACCAGGGTGCCGCCGGCCTCCCAGAACGCCTTCAGCATGTCCGCGGCGTCGTGCTCGTCGGTGTCCCGGCCCCAGGTGAGGGTGCCGAGCCCGATCCGGGACACGCGCAGGCCGGTGCGGCCGAGATGCCTCTGCTCCATGCGGGCGAGATTACTGGCCAGAACCGGTGCGGTGGGTGGCCTGTGGACAACCAACCGGATGCGTGAACGCGCCGGTGAGACGCGGCCCCACACCCTGCCCCCGGCACCCGCCGCCGCGCTAAGGTCACCCCGACAGGCACGTTACTCATGGGTAAGGGGAATCGGCCATGCAGCTCGGGATCAACCTCGGCTACTGGGGTGCCGGAATGGACGGCGACAACCTGGCCGTGGCGCAGGAGGCCGACCGGCTGGGCTACGCGGTGTGCTGGGCCGCCGAGGCCTACGGCTCCGACGCGGCCACCGTGCTCAGCTGGGTCGCCGCGCAGACCGAGCGCATCGACGTCGGCTCGGCCATCTTCCAGATTCCGGCCCGGCAGCCCGCGATGACCGCGATGACCGCGGCCACGCTCGACTCGCTCTCCGGCGGCCGGTTCCGGCTCGGTCTCGGCGTCTCGGGCCCGCAGGTCTCCGAGGGCTGGTACGGCGTCAAGTTCGACAAGCCGCTGTCCCGGACCCGCGAATACGTGGAGATCGTCCGCCGGGCGATGACCCGGGAACGGCTGTCGTACGAGGGCGAGCACTGGACGCTGCCGCTGCCCGGCGGCCCGGGCAAGCCGATCAAGCTGACCGTGCACCCGCAGCGCGAGCACATCCCGCTCTACATCGCCGCGATCGGCCCGAAGAACCTGGAGCAGACCGGCGAGATCGCCGACGGCGCGCTGCTCATCTTCCCCTCCGCCGAGCACCTGGAGGAGACCACCATGAAGTACCTGCGCGCGGGCCGGGAGAAGGCCGGTCTGACGCTCGACGGCTTCGACGTGTGCCCGACCCTGCCGATCGCCCTCGGCGACGACAAGGACGTGTCCCGGCTCGCCGACACCTTCCGCCCGTACACCGCGCTGTACGTCGGCGGCATGGGCAGCGCCAAGCAGAACTTCTACAACCAGCTGGCGCAGCGCATGGGGTACGAGGAGGAGGCCGCCGACATCCAGCGCAAGTACCTCTCCGGGGACAAGCAGGGAGCGGCCGCCGCGATCCCGCAGGACCTCATCGACCAAACCACCCTGCTGGGCTCCGTCGACCGGATCGCCGACCGGATGAAGGCCTACGCCGCCGCCGGGGTCACCACCCTCAGCCTGGCCCCGGCCGGCTTCACGCTGGAGGAGCGGATCGCCTCCCTGCGGGCCGGCAGCGAGGCGCTGGAGCGCGCCGGACTGGCGTAGGGGGAGTTCAGCGGCCGTGGTGGGGGCTCGGGGGTCTTCCCCGCCACGGCCGTCACCGGGAACAACGCGCCCGGCCCCGCACGGTTACGACCCCCCGAGGTCCTTCTTTCGGCCGAGCGGGCCCGCACCCCTGTTGCAGCTCCCCTCTGTCCGCATTTGACTCGTTCTTTGCGGAAACCCGCGGAATCCTGCGGAAGGTGGCGCCCATGCTCTCGGCCAAGAGTCTGTTCCAGGAGATCCTCGCCCACGACGAGTCCTTCCGGCTGTTCTGCTCCATCGCCGCCGGCGGAGAGGCCCAGGGCGGCTGGGAGAACGGGCGGATCGCCGCACTGGTCCCGCAGAGCCAGCGCGCGCTGGCCCCGAAGATCGCCCGCCACGGCGCCGACGAGGACAAGCACGGCCGCATCTTCACCGCGCTGCTGAAGAAGCGCGGCCTGACCCCCGTACCCGTACCGCCCGAGACCGACTACACTATGCTCCTGGAGCGCATGGGCATCGGTCTCGCGCACGCCAGGCTGCAACGGGACGAGCCGCTCACCGAGCGGGACATCGTCGTCTACCTCGCGCACAGCCGGGTCACCGAACAGCGCGCCTCCGAGCAGATGGAACTGCTGCTCCGGCACTTCGCCGACCACCCGGACATCGGCAGGGCCGTCCGCATGATCTCCCACGACGAGGACAACCACCTCGCCTACACCCACGAGGAACTGCTGCGCCTCGCCGCCGCCGGGCACGGCCGGCTGATCCAGCGCACCCTGCGCGCCTGCGCGCTCGCCGAGATCCGCGTCCACCGGGACGTCAGCCTCGCCGTCATGGCCCGTATGAGCCGCATCCTCGGCTGGCCGAGAGCCAAGTCGGCGCTGCTCGCGGCCGGTATCCACGCCGTCTACGCCTACGAACGCCTCGCCGGCTGGCACCGCATGGTCGGCCTGCGCATGCCCGAGCACCGCGACGCCCTCGGCGGACCGGCGACCCCGGCCCCCGAGTTCGCGTAGGACGCCTCACAGCCAGCCGCGCCGCTTGAACAGCCGGTACAGCAGCACCTCCAGCACGGCCATCAGCGCGATCACCGCCGGGTACGACCACAGCCAGTGCAGCTCGGGCATGTGGTCGAAGTTCATGCCGTAGATCCCCGCGATCATCGTGGGGACCGCGGCCATCGCCGCCCACGCGGAGATCTTCCGCATGTCGTCGTTCTGCCGCACGCTCATCTGCGCCAGGTGGGCCGACAGGATGTCCGACACCAGCCGGTCCAGGGACTCCACGGACTCGTTCACGCGCGTGAGGTGGTCGCCCACGTCCCGGAAGAAGGGCCGCGCCTTGTCGTGCACGAACGGCACCGACCCGCCGAGCGAGCCGTTGCCGGCCAGCCGGGCCAGCGGCAGCGCCAGCGGCACGGTGGCCCGGCGGAACTCCAGGACCTGCCGCTTGAAGGTGTAGATCCGGGACGCGGTGTTGCGGGAGCTGCCGGTCTCCGGCTGGAACACCTGCGCCTCCAGCTCGTCCAGGTCCGTCTGCAGCTCCGTCGCCACCTCCAGGTAGTGGTCGACGGTCGCGTCGGCGATCGCGTACAGCACCGCGGTGGGCCCCTTGTCGAGCATCTCCGGCTCCTCCTCCAGCCGGTGCCGCACCGCCGCCAGCGGCGCGCCCTCGCCGTGCCGGACGGTCACCACGAAACAGTCGCCCACGAAGACCATCACCTCGCCGGCCGACACCGCGTCGCTGTCCGGCTCGTACACGACCGGCTTGATCACCATGAACAGCGAGTCGTCGTACACCTCCAGCTTGGGCCGCTGATGGGCCTTGAGGGCGTCCTCGACCGCCAGCGGATGCAGCCCGAACTCGTCGGTGACGAGGTCGAACTCCCGCTCCGACGGCTCGTACAGCCCGATCCACACGAACCCGCCCGCGGCCCGCGCCTCGGCGAGCGCGTCGGAGAGGTCCTCCGGACCCTCGGTGCGGTGTCCGTGCCGGTAGATGGCGCAGTCCACGATCACGGTGCGCATTCTCCCTTCGCCCGCCCGCCGGCGCACCGGGTGATGCGCCTACCCTGGTCCGCATGCCCACGCTGATCCTCGTAAGGCACGGACGCTCCACCGCCAACACCTCGGGCGTGCTCGCCGGACGGACCCCGGGCGTCGCCCTGGACGAGCGCGGTGCCGCGCAGGCCGCCGCGCTGCCCGCGCGGCTCGCCGGCCTGCCGATCGCCGAGGTCGTCACCAGCCCGCTCCAGCGCTGCCAGGAGACCGTGCGGCCGCTGCTGGAGGCCCGCCCCGGCCTGCGCTGCCACACCGAGGAGCGGATCGGGGAGTGCGACTACGGCGACTGGTCCGGCCGCAAGCTCGCCGAGCTGAAGGACGAGCCGCTGATGGAGGTCGTCCAGGCCCACCCGTCCGCCGCCGCCTTCCCCGGCGGGGAGTCCATGCGCGCCATGCAGACCCGCGCCGCCGAGGCCGTGCGCGAGTGGAACGCGCGCGTGGAGGCCGAGCACGGCACCGACGCCGTCTACCTCATGTGCTCCCACGGCGACATCATCAAGTCGCTGGTCGCCGACGCCCTCGGCCTCCACCTCGACCTCTTCCAGCGGATCTCCGTGGAGCCCTGCTCCGTCACCGCCATCCGCTACACCCGCCTGCGGCCGTTCCTGGTCCGGCTCGGCGACACCGGCGACTTCGCTTCGCTCGCCCCCCGCGAGGAACCCGGTGACAGCGGCGACGCACCCGTCGGGGGTGGTGCGGGCGCACCGTGATCGTCCGCCGCAGTAGGGTGAAGCGACTTACTGCGTCGCGTATCCGCACGGCACGCACCGCTGAACCGCTCGAAACCACGAATCCAATGGAGACAGGACGTGTCCCGTCAGGTGTTCCTCTACGACCAGCCGGACCGCTTCGTGGCCGGCACGGTCGGACTGCCCGGGCGCCGTACCTTCTTCCTCCAGGCCATCGCAGGCTCCCGGGTGACCAGTGTGGTCCTGGAGAAGACCCAGGTCGCCGCGCTCGCCGAGCGCATGGAAGAGCTGCTGGACGAGGTCGTCCGGCGTAGTGGGGGCAGCGCCCCCGTCCCCGCGGTGGCGCCCGCCGAGGTCGCCGACACCGCCCCCCTCGACACCCCCATCGAGGAGGAGTTCCGCGTCGGCACCATGGCCCTGGCCTGGGACGGCGAGGAACAGCGCATGATCGTGGAGGCCCAGGCTCTGGTCGAGCTGGACGCCGACACCGAGGAGGACCTCGCGGAGGCCGAGGAGCGGCTGCTCCAGGACGAGGAGAACGGACCCCCGATGCTGCGGGTCCGGCTGACCGGCGCGCAGGCGCGGGCCTTCGCCAAGCGTGCCCTCGACATCGTCAACGCCGGGCGGCCGCCGTGCCCGCTGTGCAGCCTCCCGCTCGATCCGGAAGGACATGTATGTCCGCGCCAGAACGGATACCGCCGCGGAGCGTGACGGCCGGTCCCGACCCCGCCGAGCTGCTCGCGCGGGGTGAGCTGACCGTGCGCGGCCGGATCCGCGAGGCGTCCAACGCGGCGCTGTTCTGCACGGTCGCCCTGGACGGCCGGGAAGCCTCCTGCGTGTACAAGCCGGTGGCCGGGGAGCGCCCCCTGTGGGACTTCCCCGACGGCACCCTCGCCGGCCGTGAGGTGGCCGCCTACGAGGTCTCCGAGGCAACCGGCTGGGGGCTCGTGCCCCCCACCGTGCTGCGCGACGGGCCGTACGGCGAGGGCATGTGCCAGCTGTGGATCGACGTGCACGCCGAGGCGGAGCTGCTCGCCCTGGTCGACGCCGAGGAGCCGGAGCCGGGCTGGAAGGCGATCGGCTTCGCCGAGGTCGGCGAGGGCCGCACCGCGCTGCTGGTGCACGCCGACGACGAGCGGCTGCGCCGGCTCGCCGTGCTCGACGCGGTGATCAACAACGCCGACCGCAAGGGCGGCCACCTGCTGCCCACCGCCGACGGCCGGCTCTACGGCATCGATCACGGCGTCACCTTCAACGTCGAGAACAAACTGCGCACGCTGCTGTGGGGCTGGGCCGGCCAGTCCCTCACCCCGGAGGCCGTGGACGTCCTCAAGGGACTCCGGGACGGCCTGGAGGGCGAGCTGGGCCGGCGGCTGGCCGCCCTGATCACGGCGGACGAGATCGAGGCCACGCGCGCGCGGGTCGAGACGCTGCTCACCTCGGGCCTGCATCCGGAACCGAGCGGGGAGTGGCCCGCCATCCCCTGGCCGCCCGTGTAAGCACATCCGGCGCCGAGGTACAAGACCGCGAATCCGGCCATCGGGCGCGATCCCGTTCGTATCCGCAGCTCGGCGCCGGTTAGGCTCATGTACATGCATGCCTGGCCCGCTTCCGAGGTCCCCGCCCTGCCTGGTCAGGGCCGCGACCTGAGGATCCACGACACCGCGACCGGCGGCCTGGTCACCCTCGACCCCGGTCCCGTCGCCCGTATCTATGTCTGCGGCATCACGCCGTACGACGCGACCCACCTGGGTCACGCGGCGACCTACAACGCGTTCGACCTCGTTCAGCGCGTGTGGCTCGACACCAAGCGGCAGGTCCACTACGTCCAGAACGTCACCGACGTCGACGATCCGCTGCTGGAGCGGGCGGAGCGGGACGGCGTCGACTGGGTCGCCCTCGCCGAGAAGGAGACGGCCCTCTTCCGCGAGGACATGACCGCGCTGCGGATGCTCCCGCCGCAGCACTACATAGGCGCGGTCGAGGCCATACCGGGCATCGTCCCGCTCGTGGAGCGGCTGCGTGAACTCGGCGCGGCCTACGAGCTGGAAGGCGACATCTACTTCTCCGTCGAGTCCGACCCGCACTTCGGCAAGGTCTCGAACCTGGACGCCGCCGCCATGCGGCTGCTGTCCGCCGAGCGCGGCGGCGACCCGGACCGCCCGGGCAAGAAGAACCCGATCGACCCGATGCTGTGGATGGCGGCCCGTGAGGGCGAGCCCAGCTGGGACGGCGGCACCCTCGGCCGGGGCCGGCCCGGCTGGCACATCGAGTGCGTGGCCATCGCCCTCGACCACTTCGGCATGGGCTTCGACGTCCAGGGCGGCGGCTCCGACCTCGCCTTCCCGCACCACGAGATGGGCGCCTCGCACGCCCAGGTGCTCACCGGCGAGTTCCCCATGGCCAAGGCGTACGTCCACGCCGGCATGGTCGCCCTGCACGGCGAGAAGATGTCCAAGTCCAAGGGCAATCTCGTCTTCGTCTCCGCGCTGCGCCGCGACGGCGTCGACCCCGCCGCCATCCGCCTGGCCCTGCTGGCCCACCACTACCGCGCCGACTGGGAGTGGACCGACCAGGTCCTCCAGGACGCCGAGGCCCGCCTGGCCCGCTGGCGCGCGGCCGTCTCCCGCCCCGACGGGCCGTCCGCCGACGCCCTCGTGGAGGAGATCCGCGAGGCCCTGGCGAACGACCTGGACGCTCCGACCGCCCTCGCGGCGGTGGACCGCTGGGCGGCCCGCCAGGAACAGGAGGGCGGCACGGACACCGGTGCCCCCGGCGTGGTGACCCGAGCGGTGGACGCGCTGCTGGGAGTGGCCCTGTAAAGCGCCCCGAAGGGGCGCGGGGAACTGCGCGACCAGCCACGACGGGCCGCCGGTCGCTCGACGGCCCGTCGCGGCACCCCGGATAGCGTCGGCACCACGGATCGCGTCGGCACCACGGAGAAGGGGCGGTTCCCCCACGGGAACCGCCCCTTCGTCGTACCTCCGGCGCCTCAGTCCTCCGAGGAGCCGTCCTCCTCGTCCTCCCTGGCACCGCCGCCGGAGGCGGGCGGCCGCTGCTTGCCGCCCGGAGGGCCCACGTCCCGCCGCCGCAGATACCGCTCGAACTCCCGCGCGATCGCCTCACCGGACGCCTCCGGCAGCTCCGCGGTGTCCCGGGCCTCCTCCAGCGTCTGCACGTACTCGGCGACCTCGCTGTCCTCGGCGGCCAGCTGGTCCACGCCCACCTGCCAGGCCCGCGCGTCCTCGGGCAGCTCGCCCTGCGGGACGCGGATGTCGAGCAGGTCCTCCAGCCGGTTCAGCAGCGCCAGCGTGGCCTTGGGGTTGGGCGGCTGGGAGACGTAGTGCGGTACGGCCGCCCACAGCGAGACCGCCGGGACGCCCGCGTGCGTGCACGCCTCCTGGAGCACGCCGACGATCCCCGTCGGGCCCTCGTACTTGGTCTCCTCCAGGTCCATCCGGCGGGCCAGGTCCGGGTCGGACGTGACCCCGCTGACCGGGACCGGCCGCGTGTGCGGGGTGTCACCGAGCAGGGCGCCCAGGATGACCACCAGCTCCACCCCCAGCTCGTGCGCGAAGCCGAGCAGCTCGTTGCAGAACGAACGCCAGCGCATGGACGGCTCGATGCCCCGGACCAGCACCAGATCGCGCGGCTTCGCGCCGCCGACGCGGACCACCGACAACCTTGTCGTCGGCCAGGTGATCTTGCGCACACCGCCGTCCATGAACACCGTGGGGCGGTTCACCTGGAAGTCGTAGTAGTCCTCGGCGTCCAGCGCCGCGAACACCTCGCCCTTCCACTCGCGTTCCAGATGCGCGACCGCCGTGGAGGCGGCGTCGCCGGCATCGTTCCAGCCCTCGAACGCGGCCACCATGACTGGGTCGATCAGCTCGGGAACCCCCTCCAGCTCGATCACCCAGTGCCTCCTTCCGACGTGCCCTCGCTTGACTCACCAACCTTACGGCGTCCGGCGGGGGCGCCCGCAGCCCCCTTGCACGGGGGAGTGACCGGATCACTGCCCCGTTCCCGGGCCCGGAACACCCCCGGTCAGCGGGGAGGCCGGCAGCCGGCCCGGCGCCCCTCACAGGGAGCGGCGAAGCCACTGCTCCACGCTCGCGATGTGCACGGTCGCCCAGGAGCGGGCCGCCTCCGCGTCCCCGTCGCGCAGCGCGCCCAGGATCGCCCGGTGCTCGCGCAGGGTGCGGCCGACCGCGTCCTCCTCGGTGAGCCCCCGCCAGATCCGGGCCCGGGTGGTCGGCCCGGACAGCCCGTCCAGCAGCGAACACAGCACCGAGTTCCCGGCGCCGCGCACGATGCTCCGGTGGAACTCCAGGTCGGCGGCGACCAGTTGCTCCACCGACGGCTCCGCGCCCAGTTCGTCCAACTGGGCTTCGAGGGCGTCCAGTTCGGCCGCGCCGATCCGCGAGGCGGCCAGCGCGGTCGCGGCCGGCTCCAGGATCCGGCGCACCGCCAGGAACTCCAGCACCGTGTCGTCGCGGTGGAAGTCCACGACGAAACCCATCGCCTCCAGCAGCAACTGCGGGTCGAGACTGGTGACATAGGTGCCGTCGCCCTGCCGTACGTCGAGGATCCGCATCAGCGACAGCGCCCGCACGGCCTCCCGCAGGGAGTTGCGGGACAGGCCCAGCCCGGCGGCGAGTTCGCTCTCCTTGGGCAGCCGGTCGCCGGGGCCCAGCGCACCCGAGACGATCATGCCCTTGATCTTCTCGATGGCCTCGTCGGTGACTGCCACGGCCGGCCTCCTGTCGCCCGGACATCGGATGTCTCCGCCACATTATGCGGCGCCGTTTATGGCCTGATCGTCTCGAACGGAAGTTCCCGGGGGCCGGGTACGGTGGCGGACACCACCGGCCCTGAGGAGTGCCCCCTCATGCCCCAGGAACTGCGCGCCGTCGCATGGACCGGTACCGGTCTCGCGCTGCTCGACCAGACCCTGCTGCCGCACCGCGCCGAGACCGTGCACGTGCGGGACGTGGACACCCTGGTCGACGCGATCCGGCGGCTGGTGGTGCGCGGCGCACCCGCGATCGGCGCGGCCGGCGGCTACGGCGTGGCACTCGCGCTGCTCCAGGGGCGGCGGGAGGGCTGGACCGACGAGCGGACACGGGCGGCCGTCGCCCGCATCCGCGCCGCCCGCCCGACCGCCGTCAACCTCATGGTGTGCGTGGACCGCGTGATGACCCGCTTCGAGGAGGGCCCGGACGCGGTGCTGGCCGAGGCCGCGGCCGTCCAGCGGGAGGACGTCGAGGCCAACCGGGCGATGGGCGCCCACGGCGCCGACTGGCTGCTGAAGCGGATCGGCGAGGACCGTCCGCTGCGGATCCTGACCCACTGCAACACGGGCGCCCTGGCCACGGCCGGCTGGGGCACGGCGCTCGGCGTCGTCCGCGAACTGCACGCCCGCGGGCGCCTGGAGAGGGTCTACGCCGACGAGACGCGCCCGCTGCTGCAGGGCTCGCGCCTGACCGCCTGGGAGCTGGCCCAGGAGGGCATCCCGCACTCCGTGCAGGCCGACGGGGCCGCCGCGGGCACGATTCTGCGCGGGGCCGTCGACGCGGCGGTCGTGGGCGCCGACCGGATCGCGGCGAACGGCGACACCGCCAACAAGGTCGGCACGGTGGGCGTCGCCCTCGCCTGCGCCGACGCGGGCATCCCCTTCCTGGTCGCGGCCCCGACCACCACGGTGGACCCGGGGACGGCCACCGGGGACGACATCCCCATCGAACTCCGCGACGAACGCGAGGTGCTGGAGTGGGCCGGCGTACGCACCGCCCCCGCCGGCTCGCGCGGCCACAATCCGGCCTTCGACGTCACGCCGGGCCGGTTGGTCACCGGGCTGGTGACCGAGCGGGGCGTGCTGGAGGTGGCGGCGGGCGAACTGCCGGGCGAGCGGCTGCGGTAGGAGCCCGGCCGGGGACGGGCTCCGCCGCCAGCCCTGGGCTCACTTCCCCCCCAGCTCCAACTCCAGCAGCCACTCCACCACTTCCGTGTGGTGCCGGGCCTGCCGCGGGTCCGCGCCCCACGCGTACAGCCCGTGCCCGGCGACGACCACCGCCGGCATCCGGGGATTGCGCGCGGCCTCCAGCCGGTCGCCCAGCTCCGTCATGTCCTGGCTGTTGGCGATGACCGGCAGCACCACGTCGACGTCGTGGGCGGGCTGCCCCACGCCCTTGAGCATCTCCAGGTCCCGGAACACGATCCCGCCCGGGTCCCGGCGCCCCATGGCCACCGACGCCACGGTGTGCACGTGCACCACCGCGCCGGCGCCCGTCAGCGCGGCCACACGCGCGTGCAGCGCGGCCTCCGCCGACGGCCTGCCGCCCCGCACGGCCGCGCCCCGCCCGTCCACCAGCACCACGTCGGACGGCGTCAGCTCGCCCTTGTCGTGGCCGCTCGCGGTGACCGCCAGCCGCAGCGGATCGCGGGACAGCACCACCGACAGGTTGCCGGACGTGCCCCGCATCCAGCCGAACGAGGCGAACCGGGCGGACTCGGCGGCCAGGACCGCCCCCGCCTCCTCCAGGTCGAGCGCGCCGATGCCAGCGGTCATGTGCTCCTCCTCGCGACGGTGATCTCGCCGAACGTCCCCACCTGCGCGTGGTCGCCGGCACCGTGGTCGTAGTACGGCTCCCCGGGCCGCCGGACGCCCACGGTCCGCCAGCCCGCCTCCCGGGCCGCGTCCAGCTCGCCGGGGCGGTCGGAGAGGAACAGCAGCCGGTCCGCCGGCACACCGGCCGCCGAGGCGATCCGGCGGTACGACTCCGGCTCCTGCTTCGGCCCCGCGTTCTCCGTGTCGTACAGCCCCGAGAGCAGCGGCAGCAGATCTCCCCCGGGGGCCGAGGAGAACCACGCCCGCTGGGCCGCCACCGACCCGGACGAGTAGACGTACAGCCGTACGCCCGCCGCGTGCCAGGCGTGCAGCGCGGGGACGACGTCGGCGTAGAAGTGGGAGACGAGGTCGCCGCGGGCGAAACCCTCGGACCAGATGATGCCCTGCAGGGTCTTCAGCGGGGCCGCCTTGCGGTCCTCGTCCAGCCAGGCGTGCAGCGCCTTCTCGATCCGTACGGCGTCCGCGTCCGGCTCGCCCGTCAGCTCCCGCACCCCCGCCATGGCGCGGGCCACCTCCGGCTCGCCGGCCCGCTCGGTGAGCAGTGCGGCGAAGCGGGAGCGCGAGTACGGGTACAGCACGTCCACCACGAACCCCGTGGCGCTCGTGGTGCCCTCGATGTCGAGCACCACGGCGTCCGCCTCGATCCGCAGGCTCACGCGGCGCCCTCGCCCCGCGCGTACCCGGCGGCGATGGTGTCGAAGTCCGGGAAACGGGCGGAGATGGCGGAGCCGGTGAAGGTGCCGATCCAGCCGTCCTCCTCGTGGAAGAAGCGGATCGCGGTGAACGAGGGCCGGGTGCCCATGTCGAACCAGTGGGTGGTGCCGCGCGGCACGCCCAGCAGGTCGCCCCTCTCGCAGTAGACCGCGTGCACCGCGCCGCCCACGTGCAGATAGAAGATGCCGGAGCCGGAGACGAAGAAACGGACCTCGTCATCGTCCTCGTGCGTGTGCTCCTGGAGGAACTTCTCGCGCGCCGCCTTCGCCTTCACCGGGTACGCGGGGTCGTCGCCCGGGTGCAGGCCCAGCACGTCGACGGTGGTGAAGCCCTCCTCGGCGGTGAGCCGGTCGATCTCCGGGCCGTACGCGGCGAACACCGTCTCGCTGTCGGCGTCGTCCGGCACGTCCTCGCGGACCGGCCACTGCTCGTAGCGCACCCCGAGGGGCTTGAGGGCGGCGGCGATCTCGGCGGGGTCCGCGGTGCGGCGGACCAGCGTCCCGGGGCCGGACTCCGGCCAGGTCGTCAGCAGGGTCATGGCGGCAACTCCAGCGAAGAGGAGGAACGTCCGGACACCGAGACAAGCACCGCGGGGCGGGGGAGGGAAGAGGGCATCGCGGCGAGGCGGACTCCGCCCGGGCAGGCGAGAGGGGGGGGGGGCGGGGGCGGGGGGCGCCCCCCGCCGGGGGGGGGGGCGGAAGGGGGGTT